>JANWVQ010000103.1 GCA_025056745.1 Ignavibacterium sp. | reverse complement strand
GAACATCTTAATAACTTGTAATAATTAAGATTAAAGATTAATTATAGGAAATAACATAAATATTTCTCATCAGTAGTAACTCTTTTAATTCTTTTCCCTTTCAAGTGACATAAAAATTCACTAAAATTGATTCATTACTTCAACATCAACTAGTTCAAATTAATAACTTTATTCCCTGAGAAGAAATCTCGAACGGTATCCAGTCTAAAGGATGGGATACCCCTTCCATTTTTTCAATTCTCAGTTCTCGTCTGAATTTACCATTAACTTCAATCGTTCGAAAACGAAAAATGTTATGAGCTAGTGAAAATGTAAAATCAATAAGTCTATTTGTAATAGGATCTTTGTCTTTTGCTTCAGTCATAATATCAAAATTTGTAATTCTATCATAATAGCACCAATTAATTGTCCAATGTTCTATTAACATCCATTGTTCTTCGTTCAATGTTGTGAAAACGTGTTCAAAATTGTCTCCAGCTACGAATCGAGTTACTCCGGCTTTAGATAATTCTAAATCAATTTCCTGCATAGTGTTAAAATCAGCTAATGAGAAATATTTTACATAAGGATCTTTAGGATATTCTTTTGGATGTGGAAAAGCTTGAATTGGAATAAATTTTTTGTTCTGTTCAAATTTTGAAATATCCCAATTAAAAGATTGAAAATATTCTCTCATCAATGTCCAAGGTCTATCAAAAACATCAAAAGAGACAGTTTCTCCTTGCTGTAAACCAGTCCATAAGAATTGCATTGCGAAAACAGTTTTACCTGAACCCGGAGGTCCATAAATCAAATTTCTGCTTCCTCTTGGAATACCGCAAATTAAATTATCAAGTTCGGTTATCCCTGTTTTTTGTAACTCCTTCATAAATACTCCTCATTAAATTTTTTGTTAAAAATTAGTCAATAAAATTAGAACTGTCTTTCATAATCAATTTTTTCTTTTATTGTTTTTTCTCTTTTCTCCCAATATGTTTTAGCAGTTTTGTCAAATTCTAAAGGCATAAATTTTTTACCGACTAACTTTGCTAAAAGTCCAATCGGAGTAACAACAAGATAGAACAAAATTGTTAAAATAATTCTCGACATCAAAAAGCCAAGAACAAGGGACAATCCAATCCATAATTTATGAAATGGCTTTAACAATGAAACTGCAACGTATGATAGAATTATAAAAATTCCACCAGCGATTGAAAAATACACAAATGAGTTTTTCCCAAACCACCAAAGTATAAATGATATTATTATGAGAACTACTCCGACGGTTATTCCAGTTTTCTTTACAGACTGTTCTGATGTGTCTATGTGTTTTAATTCTTCTTTAAGCATAATCAATCCAACTGAAATTCTTTTCTCCAATCAATATCTTCCTGCAAAGGAATCTGGTCTTCTTTCGCAAGCAGATAATTGCCAAGAACAAGATAATCAATATTAGTTCGCATAAAACATTTGTAAGCATCTTCAGGTGTGCAGACAATCGGCTCACCTCTCACATTGAATGATGTATTTATGATTACAGCATAACCAGTATCTTTTTCAAATTGCTCAATCAGTTTGTAATAACGTGGATTAGTTTCTTTGTGAACAGTTTGCAATCTAGCTGAGTAATCGACGTGTGTAATTGCAGGAATATCAGAGCGAACAACATTTAGTTTATCAATTCCCCAGAGTTTTTCTTCTTCTTCAGTCATTTTTCTTCGTCGTTCTTTTTTAACATCTGCAACAAGTAGCATATAAGGACTTTCTCTATCAATCTCAAAATACTCACTTACTTTTTCAAAAAGAACAGACGGAGCAAACGGTCTGAATCCTTCTCTGAATTTTATCTTTATATTCATCGTTGCCTGCATTTTTGGTGACCGTGCATCACCGATTATTGATCTTGCACCCAATGCACGAGGACCGAATTCCATCCTTCCATCAAACCAGCCTATTACTTTTTCATTTGCTATCAGATTTGATACTGTTTTTATCAATTCATCTTCGTCTAACTTTTTCGCTTTAAGATTTTTTGATTGAATAAATGAATGTATTTCCTCATCAGAAAATTGAGGACCTAAATAAGAACCTTTTTGTTGATCAGTTTTTCCATCAGCAGTTCGCGGATTGTTGTGATATTTATACCAGCCAATCAATGCCGCACCTAAAGCTCCTCCTGCATCACCAGCTGCTGGTTGAATCCAAATATTTTCAAAAGGTCCTTCTCGTAGCAATCTTCCGTTCGCAACGCAATTAAGTGCAACTCCACCAGCAAGACAAGCATTTTTCAGACCCGTTTCTTTATAAACGTGATTACCAATTTTCAATACAATTTCTTCAGTTACTTCCTGAAGTGAACGAGCCAAATCCATTTCTTTCTGAGTAAGTTTTGTCTCAGGGACCCTTGGTGGTCCACCAAAAAGTTTATGGAATTTTTCATTCGTCATTGTTAAACCCTGACAGTAATTGAAATATTCCATATTCATTCTGAAGGAGCCATCCTCTTTTACATCAATCAGATGATCATAAATAAGTTGTTTGTATTTCGGTTCACCATAAGGTGCAAGACCCATCACTTTATATTCACCGGAATTCACTTTAAAGCCTGTGTAATACGTAAAAGCCGAATAAAGTAATCCAAGTGAATGAGGGAATTTAATATCTGCATAAAGCTGAATATCATTTCCATCACCAACACCAAAAGAAGTTGTTGTCCATTCCCCAACACCGTCCATTGTAATGATTGCAGCTTTCTGAAAAGGGGATGGATAAAATGCGCTTGCTGCGTGTGATTCGTGATGTTCAGGAAAAATAACCTTGCCTTGATAACCAAGTTTATCTTTAATCATTTCTTTCATCCAAAGTTTTTCCTTTATCCACAAAGGAATTGCTTTGATAAAAGACTGAAATCCAACAGGAGCAAAAGTAAGATAAGTTTCAAGAAGACGCTCAAATTTCAAAAACGGTTTATCATAGAATGCAACAAGGTCAAGTTGTTTTGCAGTAATGCGAGCCTCTTTCAGGCAATATTCAATTGCTTTTTGAGGAAAGTTATGATCGTGTTTCTTTCGTGTAAATCTTTCCTCCTGTGCTGCGGCAATAATTTCTCCGTTCTTTACAATACAAGCCGCACTGTCGTGATAAAATGCTGATATACCGAGTATGTACATAATGTTATTATTTTTTTTATTACAAATCTATATCTCAAAATGATAATTAAAGCACTAATTAAACTCTCTTCGATAAATTTTAATGATAATTAATTACAACTCTAAGTCATATCTTTTAAATCGCTATCAATTTAATAAGTTAAAGTTCAAGAGAATTTATAATTTCTCGTTTAATAAATAACAACCATTTATTTTTATTAAAAGAGAATTAAATACATTTAATTTTTAGATTACTGTAAAACTTAATCCTTCTCAAAATTAGGAAATAATTAAAAAATCAATTTTCAAAATCTGAGAAATGAACAAATTTGATTGATTTTTCAAAAAATAATATCGTTTTATTAAGTGGCATTATCATTGGTATTTCTGTTTATAAATCATTCGAAGGAAATAAAATGGTCAAAGGAAACGTAATAATAGATGGCAAAATTTGTAAGGGCTGTGAGCTCTGCATTATTGCCTGTCCTCAAGATGCACTGGCATTATCCCCACATTTTAACGAAAAAGGTTATAGATATGTTGAACTGATACATAATGTTTGTACAGGTTGCACAAATTGTGCTTTGGTTTGCCCTGAAGCTGCAATCACTGTTTATAGACAAGTTAAAAAGTCGAAAAAAGAAAAAGTATCACAATAGGTTTGATTATGGAAAAACAAGTCAGAACAGAAGAACCTCGTTTAATGAAAGGAAATGAGGCATTAGCCGAAGCAGCAATCAGAGCAAATATTGATGCTTACTTTGGCTATCCAATTACTCCTCAATCGGAGATCATTGAATATTTGTCTAAAGAAGTACCCACAAGGAAAGATAAGAATATTGTCGTATTACAAGCAGAAAGTGAAGTTGCTTCAATAAATATGATGTATGGCGCTGCAGGTGCTGGCGCAAGAGTTATGACCTCCTCTTCCTCTCCCGGAATAAGTTTAATGCAAGAAGGACTATCTTACATTGCAGCTGCACAATTACCGTGTTTAGTTGTAAATGTTGTTAGAGGAGGACCCGGATTAGGGACTATTCAACCTTCTCAAGGTGATTATTTCCAGGCTACAAAGGGAGGTGGTCATGGAGATTATCACCTTATTGTTTTAGCACCAAATTCGGTTCAGGAAATGGCTGATTTTGTCTTCGAAGGTTTTAGACTTGCTGAAAAGTATAGAAATCCCGCTATGATATTAACAGATGGAGCATTAGGACAGATGATGGAAAAAGTCTATCTGCCTGAGGATAACTCTTTACCCAAATCAATTCCCGATTGGGCAACAAGAGGAAAACCTAAAAATGGTAAACAAAGAGTAATTACATCTCTTCACATTCAACCAGAGCAGATGGAAAAAATCAATCAAGAATTGTTGGAAAAATATGAACAAATGCAATGTGAAGTAAGATATGAAGAAATTTCAGTTGATGATGCAGAAATTATTTTAGTCGCTTTTGGATTAACATCGAGAATTTGTCAGAAAGTAGTTGATTTAGGAAGAGAAAAAGGAATTAAAATTGGATTGCTTAGACCCATAACTCTTTATCCATTTCCATCTGAAAGATTAAATCAACTTGCTGATAGAGTAAGATTTATGATGAGTGTTGAAATGAATGCAGGTCAAATGGTTGAAGATGTTAGACTTGCTGTAAATGGGAAAATTCCAGTCTATTTCAAAGGTAGGATGGGAGGAATGATTCCAACGCCTGAAGAAATTCTGCAGGAAGTGGAGAAGTATTATTATCAATTAAATGTTGCATAGTGAGGAGGTAAAATGTCAGAAAAATTATATTTAGAAGAACTCGAGCTTGAGCCTGAACTTGAGCAAGTTTATTGTCGTCCATCTGAAACTCTTTACGATGTTCCTTTTCATTACTGCCCTGGTTGTGGTCATAGTGTTGTTCATAGATTATTAATGGAAGTTGTTGAAGAGCTTGGAATTCAGGAGGAGACAATTGGAGTTGCACCTGTTGGATGTTCGGTTTTTGCTTATCATTATATGAACATTGATATGCAGGAAGCAGCTCACGGAAGAGCCTCTGCTGTTGCAACTGGCATTAAAAGAGTTTTACCTGATAAATATGTTTTTTCATATCAAGGTGATGGAGATTTGGCTGCAATTGGAACTGCGGAAACGATTCATACAGTGAATCGAGGAGAAAATATATTAATGATTTTTATAAATAATGGAATTTATGGAATGACTGGCGGTCAAATGGCGCCAACAACTTTGCCTGGGCAGGTTACTTCAACTTCACCTTATGGAAGAGATGTTCAATTAGTAGGACATCCTCTCAAAATAACTGAAATGATTGCATTACTACCCGGCGCTTACTATGTTACAAGACAATCAGTTCACAATCCCAATGCTGTTAGGAAATTGAAAAAAGCTTTCATTAAAGCTTTTCAATATCAGAAAATGAAAAAAGGTACTTGCTTTATCGAGGTAGTTTCAAATTGTCCATCTGGTTGGAAAATGACTCCAGTTGAAACAATAAAATATATAGAAGAATATATGTTCCCATTATATCCAGTCGGGGACATAAAAGTTCCAAATGAATAAAATGAGGATATTAAAATGACAAAAGAACACGAAATAATTATTGCAGGTTTTGGTGGGCAGGGTGTACTTTCAATGGGAAGACTTATTGCCTACGCAGGAATGATTGAAGGTAAAGAAGTTAGTTGGATGCCATCTTACGGACCTGAAATGAGAGGTGGAACAGCAAATTGTATCGTTATTATTTCAGATAAACGCATTAGCTCACCAATTATAACGAGATTTGATACAGCACTTATATTAAATCAACCTTCATTAGATAAATTTGAAAAATCAGTTAAACCCGGTGGGCTTTTAATTTACGAAACTTCAACAATTATTCATCCACCAACTCGAACTGATATTGAGATTTTAGCGATACCAGGAATTGAAGAAGCTGATAAACTTCAGGCAAAACAGGTTGCTAATATGGTGATTGCTGGTGCTTTTCTGACTAAAAGACCTATATTGAAATTAGAGACTTTAATAGATGCTCTCAAAAAAGCTTTACCACCGAGGAGACACAATCTGATACCAATAAATGAACAAGCATTAAATCGTGGCAAAGAATTAGCAAAGGTTGCTGAATTTGTATGAAAGAAAATAATTAAAATTTCACACGAGGTAATCTATGAATGACATAGAAGTTAACTGCCAGCACGCTTGCAGAAATACCTGCGCAACATTAAGCGAAGCTCTTAAAAGAGAAACTGCTTTAGTAAAGTTTTATGAAAGCGTAGGTAAGGAATGTAATATGCCTGAGGTAAGTACATTTTTGAATGATTTAATTGATGAAAAAAGAAAAGTTATATTGAAGCTGATACAGAAATTAAACGAAATTCACGTTCGTTCTCAGGCTTTAGACGGAATTGCATCAAGTTTTAATAATATAGATGGTTGATTAAAAGAATAACTTTTTTTATATTTGCAAAAGAAATTTTGAATCATATATCGCGGGGTGGAGCAATTGGTAGCTCGTCGGGCTCATAACCCGAAGGTTGTAGGTTCAAGTCCTGCCCCCGCTACAAAGAAAAAGCCCTTGTAAAATTTTGATAACAAGGGCTTTTGAATTTTAAATCTGATAATTATTTAATTAACACATAAAAAGAACCGAAAGAGTATTACTTTCAAAAGGTAAATTGAAATTCATCAGTTCCAAAATTATCTTTCATTAAAAATCTAAACCGAGAGAAAAATAAAATTTTGGCTTTGACCATTTTTCAACAGTGTAAGACCAAGCTAAGTCGAATTTTAATATAAATCCAAATAGATATACTCTTGAACCAACTCCCGTTCCTAAAAGAAGATCTTTCGTTTTTAGGGCATCGTTTTGATTTTTTGTAAATAGTTGAAGTTTATCATTATGCGTCCAAGCAGTACCAGCATCAAAGAATATCACACCAAGAATATTATTTAGTAATACAGGAATTCCTGCAGGAATTATATATCGAATTAAAGGAAATCTTAATTCATAATTCATTAGAGCGTATTTTGTCCCAATTTTTTCAGAATAATCAAAACCACGCATTGGAAGAACAACAGATAAAAAAGCAAAATCTGTGTTAGATTCCAAAGGAATTTCAGTTGTAGCGAAACTTCTGTTTATCCAGTTTTCAGTTCCACCCATAAAAAATCTTTGCGCATTTGATCCAGAAGAATAACCCATTGAAAATCTCATAGCAAAACCATAATCAGTCCAAAATCTGAAATAGGTTCTGTAGTCTGCGGTAAAAGTCCAGAAGCTTAGTTTTTTCTTACCAAATCCGGGATTTCCATAAGTGTCGAATCTGTATCTTGTTCCTTCAATTGGTGCAGTGTAACCCCAAAGTGTGTTATCGTGAACAAATGCAAGTGATGGAACGAAGAAATTGTCCTCTTGCAATGGGAATCTGATATCATCCAAATTTTCGCTGCGGACATTCATATAGCTTAACCCGGCTTCAAATCTATAAAATCGATTCAGTGGATAATTTGCGTTTAGTGAGACCTGAAGATTTCTAAATCTATACAAGTAAATAAAATTTCCTTTTATAATGTTTACAAATCGAGCAGTGTGAAATCCTTCAATACCATAATTAATTCTGTTCCTCAAGTTATAATATGCTAAACCATAATCACTATTTTTAAGATCTATTTGAAGACCAGTAACTCCAATCAAACGATGATCACCTAAAACATCACTAAATGATAGTATTGTTGTCCCAATTAAACCATAGAAGGTGCTATAACCAGCATTTGCATAAACCAAGTCCGGAGCAAAAGTAACTTTATATTTTCTGACTTTGAAGTTTCCATATTCATCTAAATTGTCATTCGGTGAAAATAGATTGCTAACTTCTCCAGTTTGTGAGGTTGTATCCTGACGACCAAAAATATATCTTGAATAATCATTTTGTTCTTTTATTGAACTGTCTGGACTAACAACAATATTTCCTGTAAAAATTTTTATATCATCAGAATTATTCTGGATGGTGTCTCTTTTCGAAACTTCCGATACTACGATGATTTCATCACTTTTATTTTCAATATTTCGTTGCTTTTTGATAAATATAGTCGGTTCTAAAGTTTGAAGTTGAGTTTTACTTTCAAATGGATTATTCATCAGGAAGATATTGAAATTAGATTGATGTAAGGTTGAAAAAGCAAGTTTTTGTGAATCATAAGACAATGATAATTGATACAAACCGTTCAGTGAGTTTGTAATTGGCCTCATCTCGTTTTCATTTGTAATCTCAATACCATTATTTGAAACTGTGAAAATGTTATTAATTCCATTTATATCAGATATTAGAATTAGTTTTTTACCATCAGCATCTTCATAAACATTTGTTTCATCACTATTTGGTAAGTTAGTTATTCTTTTAATTTTTCTATCAATTATATTGATTTTATAAATGTCCTTCTGACTGTAATTGCTTTTGAATAGTTGATCTCCTGAAATATGATAATCGGTAACTAAGTTATCACCTCTATCAGATGAAAAATAAATATGTAAATTATCTACAGACCAACTTGGATCGTAATCACCGAATATATCATTTGTGATATTTGTGGTTTGTTTTGTTTCAAAATCGTAAATGTATATATCAGATTGTTTTTTATTTTGTCCAACGAAAGCAAGCTTCCGACCATCACGAGACCAAGCTACACTGCTAATCGCATCCATTTTTATTGGAAGCATTTCTCTTTGGTTAGTTTGAATGTTAATAATGTAAATATTATCATATCCATTAGATTTAGCTGAGAGTGCGATATTTTTACCATCTGGTGACCAAGTCAAACCCGGCGTTAAAATGTTCAAATCTTCGAAGTCTGGTGAGACGTTTCCTTTAACCAGTTTTTTGATGATTTTTCCATCGTTAGCATCCATAAGAAAAACATCGAAAAAGAAATCACGATTCGAGATAAAAGCAATTTTATCACCTTGTGGAGATAATGCTGGACTTGAATTAAAAAATCCGTCATTGTTTTTAGGATTTGTCAATCTCTTGGCAAAATCTTCAGGATCTTGTCTTGTAGCAATATCTGGCCAATATGTTTTTTTAATTTCTCTTTTCCATCTTTCTCCAAATTCCTTTAAGTCGATGCCGATTGTTTGTTTGAATGCCTCTTGAAAATTACCTGACCCTCGAATTTTATTCATCAGCTCGGCAATTTTTTGCTTACCATATTTATTAGCAATGTAATAAAGAACTGATTGACCACCTCTATAAGCAAAATATCCATCAAGATTCATTAAGTCTGGAAGTGATTCGTTTACCACTGCATCACGAATGAACATATCAGTATCAACATCCCAACCTAAAGACTCATATTCTGCTAAACCTTCAGAAAACCATAATGGAAATGAGAGAGTGATGTTGTTGGAAATTATATTTTGAATTGAACCACCATAATACATATCATTCATTACAGCGTGAACAAGTTCGTGATGGATTAAATGTCGGAATTGTTTATATGATCCTGTGAATTGAACGACAACTCTGTTCTTAAATAATTCTGTAAATCCTTGAATTCCCTCACTTAAATCCATATCAATAACATTCGTTTCCTGAAAATCATTTTGAGAGTTGTAGATAATTAAGGTTATGCGATTACTAATTTTATAATTAAAAGTTTTTTGAATGGATTTAAGTGCTTCTTCAGCGGCTTGAGCTGTAAACTCTGTTAAAGTTTCTCCTCCTTCGTTGAAATAGATATCAAAGTGATCAGTCTGTATAAAGTACCAAACATAGTTTTTGTATTGAACTTTATTTTTTCCAAATTGAGCATAAAGATTAACGGCACTTAGAATTATCAGAAATAAAAGAAAAATCTTTTTCATAATACACTCCAGTTTATTCAACTATTATGAAATCAAGTTCAAGCCTATCAGTATTAACTTTAACTAGTTTTACGTTTACTTTGTCACCAAGTCTATAGGTTTTTTTTGTTCGCCTTCCGATTATAGCATATTTTTTCTCATCATAGATATAAAAGTCATCATCCAAATCGCGCAATCTTATAAGTCCCTCGGCTAATATTGATGTAATTTTAACAAAAATTCCAAAATGAACTATTCCCGAAATAATTGCCTCAAACTCAGAACCCAATTGATTTGACAAAAGTTCTACTTGTTTGAGTTTAATTGAAAATCTTTCTGCTTCCATTGCTACTCTTTCTGTTGATGAAATATGTTCACAAATTTCATCCAATTCATCTAAATCGTATAAATTCTTAGGTTTAGTTTGAAGGTAATTATACAATAATCTGTGAACAATCAAATCACTGTATCTTCTGATTGGAGAAGTGAAATGGGTATAATATTTAAATCCCAAACCATAATGACCAATATTTTGAGTTGAGTAAAATGCTTTAGCCATTGAGCGAATAGCTAATTCATTAATTAAGTTTTCCTCTGGTTTCCCTTTAGCTTGTTCGAGAACTTTTTGGAATTCTGTAGGTTTTTTGATATTTAATGGATTTAGCTGATAACCTAATGATTTAACAAATCGTGCGAATTCAATAATTTTTTCTTTGTCAGGTAAATCGTGAACTCTATAAATAAAAGGTTTATTTGTCAACTTTAGATTTTTTGATATTTCTTCAGCTACTATCTTATTTGCCAATAACATAAACTCTTCAATTAACATATTGCTATCTTTCATAGTTTTTATATAAGCTTCTGTCGGATATCCATTTTGGTCTAATTTGAATTTTACTTCTGATGTGTTGAAATCAAAACTTCCACTCTTCATTCTTTTCTTTCGCAGTATTTTAGCCAATTTATCTAATTGCAAAATTTGCTCAACGAACTCACCCTTTTTCTTTTCAATAATTTGTTGAACTTCATCGTAAGTGAATCTTCTTTTGCTATTAATAATTGTTTTAGAAATCTGATAATTTATCAATTTACCACGAGGTGATAATTCAGCAATGACTGAAAAAGTTAATCTGTCCTCATTAGGATTTAATGAACAAATTCCATTTGAAAGTTTCTCGGGAAGCATTGGAATTGCTTTACCCACTAAGTAAACACTATTTCCTCTTTTTAGAGCTTCTTTGTCAAGATATGAATCAGGTTTTATATAATAACTTACATCGGCAATATGAATTCCTACAATGAAATTACCCGAATCATTTTTTTCAATTGACAATGCATCATCGAAATCTTTAGCATCTTCAGGATCAATTGTAAAAACTATTTTATCTCTGAAATCAATTCTTTTATTTATTTCTTTTGGATCAATAGCTGATTCAATTTGATTTGCTTCCTCGAGAGCATTATTTGAAAATGCAAATGGAATTCCAAAATCACGAGCTATTGAAGCAGCCTCAATTTGGAGAATATCTTCCTCTTTGAATATCTCAAGTATTTCACCTACAGGATTTGAATTCTCGTCCTCCCAAGTAATATTACCAACAACTACTTTATCACCAACATTAGCTCCTTTTGTTTTGTTAGGATCTATGAAAATATCTTTATGAACATCAGGTTCTTCTGGCACGATGTAATGTAATGATTTAGCTTTTTTTACAACTCCAATAAATTCTTTTCTTTTTCTTGAAATTACTCTTATTATTTGACCTTCTAAATTTTTCCCTCTCTTGTTTGCAAAAAGTAATACTTCAACTTTGTCTCCATTAAATGCAGTTCCTGTGTATCTTGAAGGTATGAAAATATCTTTTAATGACTTATCATCTGGAATTACAAAGCCATATCCTTCATTTGTTAATGACAATATTCCAGTGATTTTATTTGATTTTGGTAAAAGGTTAAGAGAATACTTTTTCCCGGACTTAATCAGAAAATTTTCTTGATATAATTTATAAAGTGTAGCTTTTAATTGTTGATATTCGTGTTCTGTTTTAATACCAAGTTTTTTTGCAACTTCTTTAGATTTAAAGGCTCTGTCACAATACTTTTTGAAGAATGATTTAAGTTCTTTTTTCATTAGAATTCAAATTTATATTTAATTCCAAATTCATTATATAAATAAGCATTTAGAGTTGATTGATCTGAAAAAGATTCTTTCCTTTCAAGTCGAAGTATTAGTTTTTGTTTAATAGGCAATTCAATTTTAACATTTGCACGACTTAAATCTTGAAATACTTCTGTTGTCCCTCCGATTTCATATCTGAAATTTCCGACTTTACCAATCAAACTAAATTTTGTTTGATCACCAAATTGTCTAAGTTGAACGCTACGGACATAATCACCGAGATATTGATTAAGTACGTTACCAATTAAAGATCCAGCGAAACTTGTAGCAGTCGATGCAACTGTATTTCTTTCTTGAAGTGTTGCTCCATCTGTAAATTTTCCAGCAATTATAAAAAACAGAGCATCAGTCGGGGTTTTTGTTTCATCCCTTTGATCTTTTTGAATATTTTCAGTTCCAACATAAACACCGATATTTTCTGGATCTTTGACAAAATTTTGATTGAGTTCACTCAAAGGTCCTTTGAGTTTAATTTTTACAGCAACCTCTTGCTCAGTGGATTGGCCTGTTTCTGTAATAGGATAGTAGTAGTCTCTGTAAATGGCGGTTATATCAATTAAAGGGTTATTCAAATTTTCAAATCTGACATTTCCTCTTGCTTCAAAACTTTTTATGAAAGAGAGTCTAGATCCTTCAAGAAGATTAAATTGCCCACTTGTTCGAGTGATTCCATCTTTTGAACTGAGAATTATATTCCCAGATAAAAGAGCTGTAAGATCTTGATTTAGTTCCCTTGATAAAATTAAAACAACTTTTGCTTCGTCACTTATACTTACATCAATTTGGTAATTTAATTCTCTTGACCCATTTGTTTGAACGTTCTTTATTCTTTTTTCCTCATATTCCTTAATCAACTTTTCAAGTTCGGTTTCTACTTCTGATTTTTCGACAGACTCTGCGAAACGATAGATAATATCTGAAGTGTTGGTATAAGCAGTTCTTGACAACGGAAGCACTAAATCTGCTTTAGTGATATTAAGAGGTAGATTAATATTTATTTCATCTTTATTCAACGAAAAAGTAATATCTGACTTTGTTGAAACCGATAAATCACCGTATATGAATTGGTTTACTTCTTTTGAAATCTGATCTAATATCTTAATATTTCCATTTGCAGAGATGAATAAAGAATCTGGTTCAAATTCTGATAATTTGATAAATCCATCTCCTCTCAAAACTCCACCAAATTTTATATTAGCATCATTTGTAATAGTAAATTTTTCTATGCTAATTAATTCATCTTCCCAATACAAACTTGCATTCAGAAAATAATCAATGTTGTTAAAAAAGGGTCTAATATTTAAATCATTAATATTTAAGTAACCAACTACATAAGGATTTTTAATAGTTCCTTTTATAAAAATCTCACTTTCTAAATCGCCAAATTTTATTTCACCTTCTGTAAAAAGTTTGCCAATTGGTTTAAGAGACATATCATCAACTAACACTCTTAAATCAATTTCATTATCGTTTGACAACTCTTTTTGTGTTTTCTGTTCTTTCAGTGGTATAGTTCCTTCAATTGATAACTTCTCAATTAAATTGTTTGAAATGTTTTCAAAAAATTTAAAGTCTAGTGTTATTTTATCATTAGAGTATTCAATGTTTGATTTAATGTTTCCATAGGGAACGTTGTTTATTATTATATCATCAATCTTTGAATCGAGCGAGATGACTGGATTTTCAAAGTTTCCTGTTACTTTACCCGAAAGGTTTATGTTTGAGGCGATGTTGTTTGAAGGAGATATTTCTAAAATTTTATTTATGAGTTCATCGCTTTTTAAGTCAACTAACTGAAAATTCAACTGTCCATCGTTTTTACCAAAATATCCATTAATATTAAACCTTCCTTGCTCAATATTTAATTCAAAGTTGTCAAAAAAAATGTTCCCTTTGGAATATTTCAACTTTAAAAATTTATTATTTGAAATTGGGACGTTGTTATAAATCAAATTTATCTTTTTGATATTAGAAACAAATTCTTCATTATTAAAAAGATTGTTTGATGAAAAATCAAATTCAAGGAAATCTTCAAGTGTTCCTTGAAAAGCAAAATTTAATGTATCAGAAATAAGTGATAAATCGGTTGAAAGATCATAGATGTTATTACCAAAATAAACTCTATCTGAATTTAGATTAAAGAAAAACTCTGTTTTAAAATTTTCTTGAAGTGTTATGAATTGTTTTAGATTTAGTTTAATTAATGATTTGGTAATGAAATAGAAATCATTCTTTGAAAGCACTTTAAGATAATTTATATCCGAATCCAAATTTAGTTGAATATTATCTTCTCTTGAGATCAAACTACCACGAATTTCTCCTCCAATTTCAATTGAATTATTTTCATCTAAAGCAATAGGGACAAAATCCTTAAAGTCCAATAATAATCTTGCATCAAAAATCTGATTATTGAAGCTTCTAAACTGAGCGACAATTGAACTATCCCTTTGAAAATCTATTTCTAATGATTTAGATAATTTATCTTTAATCTGATTGATAACTAAATCTCCTTCTGCTTTCAGAGTGTTGATTAGAGATGATAATTTATAGTTGCCTGAAATAGTAAAATCAGCAACATTTGAAACAAGGTTCAAAACTTTATTTCCATTATCATTTCTTCTTACGTCTAATATCAATTTTGTTGAATCTATTGTAAAATTACTAATTTTGGTTTTGTCCAAATCCATCAACAAGAAGATATTCATACTATCAATATCAAAGCCCCTGCCTTCAATATCAATATTAGTATTTATATTTGATGCAAGGAGGCTATCTTTAATTATATCTGAGATGTCGAATGATTTTACTTGAGCAACTAAATTAAAGTAAGGATCATTTTCTCTGATAAAATCTATCTTACCGTTTATGAAAATATTGGTTGTATCTGACTTAGTGTTGAAATCAAATGAAAGTATTTTATCATTAATCTCTGTGTTCAATTCTAAAGAATAAATTTTGAAATCTTCAAATCTTGAGTTGTCTGAATTCAATTTTAATTTTGTTTTAATTGACTCTAAATCAAAACCTTCGCCAATGATTTTAGCTTCTGTATTGAAACTTGTTTCTAAGTTTATAAAAGGATATAAATTCAAATTCTTGGTCTTTATTGTTAAATCGTATTTAGGATTTTTCAAATTGAAATTAAATAAGCCTATAACGGACAATTCACCAAGAGAACTTGCAAGAGAAATTTCAGAATTAAATTCAGTAGGTTTCCCTTTGAAGTTTAATTTACTAAGTTTTATTAGACCCAAATTATATTTTGTAATACTTTTTTCTCCCAATAATTTCCCAAAGTCTTCCATATCAACAATTGAATTATCAAACTGTGCATTAATAGTAAATTTATCATCCTTAAGAATATTTTGAAGATTAGCTTTTGAGATTATGTTAGTATTTCCTTTTTTAATATTTAGTTTATCTACATAAAGATTGTTTAAATTGCCATATACAGATACTTCCCCCGATAAATCTCCATTCAGAAAATTTGTCGAACTTACAAAAGATGATAGATCATTGAAATTAAATTTTTCTATATACAATGATGTTCTTAGAGGAGCATTTTCTAAAGATTCTAATGTAAAATTCTTTATGAAATCTATTTCTGAAATTGCGCAAGAAAGTGAAAGTTTTGAATTCAAAGTTTCTATATTCAGTTGATCGATCATCGCCCCATTTTTTGTTAGCAAAAAATTTCCCGAGAAGTTTTGTAGTTGAAATAACTCAAGATTAGATTGAAAATTTAATTGTCGGATATTTACTCTATAGTCTTGCTTTTTTATGTTAGCAAAACCATCCAAAGAAAGAATGAGATTTGAAATTCTTATATCATCTGTATTCAGAAATCTATGACTTTTGAGACTACCTCTGTTTTCAAAACTTTGATAAACTATATTTAGGTTATTTATTTCAAAATCTGCAACAGATATTGTAAATGGGAATTCAGTACCGGTTGTATCATCAGGTTCATCAGAAGAAGGGAATATTTTTATTAAATTTAATTCACCATCTGATTCTTCAAATAAGTTTAAGTATGCATTTTTAAGTTCTATTTTTCTTATATGAATATCTTTGAATAAAATTTTGAGTGGACTTGTCTTTAAGGTAAAATTTGAGAAATAAGCTACAGTGTCTTGGTCTTTGTTCAATAAGGTAACATCATATAATTCAATTGATGTAAAAATTGTGCCGTCAAGTTTCCCAATTGAAATTTTGCCATTAATTTGGTCATTAACTAGTTGGACAATCTGATATTTAAGCCAATTCTTAAATGCATTAGTTTGAGAGATTATAAAAACAAAAAGCAGAATAATTAAAAGAAATATGAAAAAATACAGAAATGTATTTACAGAATACCTAAATATTCTCCTGCTAAGAGGTATTTTTATTTTATTCTCAGTCAATTGAATTTTATTTATATCGTTGCAAAATAATATTGATTATATTCGAAGTTGATTGGTTGTTCACAAAATCAATTGTAATGACTTTACCACCATTTGCTTCAACGATTTCTCTTCCGACAATTTTATCGATTGTCCAATCTGAACCTTTAACTAAAACATCGGGTATAAGCTCTGAGATAATTTTTTCTGGAGTATCTTCATCGAATAAACAAACGTAATCAACAGCTTTTATATTGGATAATATAAAAGCTCTTTCATCTTGATTTAGTATTGGTCTTTTTTCTCCCTTAATCCTTTTTATTGAGTTGTCAGTATTTAATCCGACAAATAAAACATCACCGAGCTTTTTTGCTTTAGTTAAATAATCAACGTGACCGGAATGAATTAAATCAAAACAACCATTTGTAAAAACAACAATTTTTGATTCCTCTTTTAGTTTTTTACGAATTTTCTTCGCTTCATCGAGATTTAGTATCATAACGAATTTCTCTCATTTATAACTTCGTTAAAAAGTTTATCTAGTTCAATTGGCACTATTCCAACTTCTTCACAAACCAAACCTCCGGCATAATTTGCAAGGTAAGATGCTTTCAAAATATCTGCTCCGGCAGCCATTGCAATTGTCAAAGTTGAAATGACGGTATCTCCAGCACCGGAAACATCCGCAACTTTACGGGCTTTTGTAGGAATTCTGAATTCATCCATCCCTTCTTGAAATATAGCTACTCCGCCTTCCCCAAGAGTTAATAAAATATATTTGGACTTTAGTTTTTTTAGTAGCAGATTTCCAGCTTTTGAAATATCTGATTCAGATTTGATTTTAATTCCAAGAACATCCTCCGCTTCTTTTCTGTTTGGTTTAAAGAGAGTAACATTCTTGTATAAGAAAAAATTGTTGAATTTTGGATCAACAGTAATCAAAACATTATTTTTATTTGCTAAGGAAATGATTTCTTTAATCAATTTTGGAGTCAAAACTCCTTTGTTGTAATCCTGAAGAATAATTCCATCCAAATCTTTTATAATACTTTTAACGTAGTCAAGCAATTTTTTTTCCATCGAAGAATTGATATAATTTTTATGCTCTTTATCAATTCTGACAATATGTTGACTATCAGAAATTACTCTTGTTTTTGTTGTAGTTGGTCTGTCTTCATCTATTAGAATCCCAGCAGTATCAATTTTATATTCTTTTAACAAGGAATTAAAAATTGATCCATTAGAGTCATTTCCAATCACACCAACAGGGAAAGGAATTCCTCCAAGAGTAAGTATATTCAAAGCGCAGTTAGCAGCGCCACCGAACCTAAAAATTTCACTATCAATTTCAATAACGGGGACAGGAGCTTCAGGTGAAATTCTTTTAACTTCACCTCTAAAATAAACATCGAGCATCATATCCCCGATTATTCCAATTTTTTTATTATAGAAATTATTTTTTAATCTTTTTAATTCTTTTTTATTTATTATTAACATAATTCTCCTAAAAATTGAAAATTTGCATAATAAAATAACCATAAAAACAGATGCTAAAAAGAAAGTTTCTTTGTTAACTTTGTAATGTATAAAAGGAGATTTATGGAAAACATTATCAGAATAAAAAAAGCGACTTTTTATGGTTATCACGGAGTCAGGACTGAAGAGCAAAGTGTTGGTGGAAAGTTTGAAGCTGATGTAGATATTTATACGAATTTTCAAAAAGCAGCTGATAATGATTCGTTGCAAGATACAATAGATTATCATAAGGTTTATAAATTTTTATATCAGCTTGCTTTGGAACAAAAACATTATTTGATTGAAACTCTTGCTATGAAAATAGCTGACTCTCTTTTAATGAAATTTAATACGATAAGTAAAATTGCAGTAAGAGTACGTAAAAACAATCCACCACTCGGCGGAGTAGTTGATTGTGTTGAAGTTGAAGTTATTAAAGAAAGAAAAGATTTATTATGAAATCATCTTATCATATTTGTTATATTTCACTGGGTTCGAACATCGGCGACAGATTTGAATTTCTTCAAAAAGCGGTTAAACTAATAGAGGATGATAAAAATATCAGACTTATAAATGCTTCATCTGTTTATGAAACTTTACCTTTTGGAAATGTTAATCAAGATAATTTTTTAAACGCGGTTATTGAAATTTTCACATCATTACCTCCAAAGAATCTTTTGTTTCGTCTAAAAGAAATCGAAACTGAAATTGGTAGAAATTCAACATCAAAATGGGGTCCAAGAGAAATTGATTTGGATATTATATTATATGAAGATTTTTTAATTGAAGATGGTGAATTAAGTTTACCACACCCCGGATTATATCAAAGAGACTTTTTTTTAGTTCCATTGATCGAACTAAACAGTAAGCTTCGAGAACCAAAATTCGGTAAAGGACTTGATGAAATTTTGAGTCATCTAGAAAAAAGGAACATAATTCAAAAAGTAAATAAAACTTTATCTTTTAAGGAAAAATCAATTGAAGAGAAATATTGAAATTAAATACATAGCAATTGAGGGAGTAATTGGGGCAGGTAAAACTGCTTTAGCAAAAAAACTTAGTAGTCATCTCGATGCTAAATTGATTTTGGAACAATTTGAAAATAATCCCTTTTTAGAAAAGTTTTATGAGAATAGAAGAAGATATGCTTTTCAGACACAGATGTTTTTTTTGATAAATAGATTTAAACAGCAAGAAGAAATCAAACAAGAAGATCTTTTTACAAAATACATAATTTCAGATTACCTCTTCGAAAAAGATAGAATATTTGCTTATCTAAATCTTCAAGGTGATGAATTTAAATTATATGAATCAATTTATCCTCTTCTGGCAAAGAATATTATAAAACCTGACTTGGTGATATATTTACAATCAAAGGTGGATAGACTTATGTATAACATAAAGAAACGTGGTCGCGATATTGAAAAAAGCATAACTCGCTCATACATTGAGGAGCTCAGCGAAGCTTATAATCATTTCTTCTTTACATATAATTCAACTCCACTTTTAATCGTCAATTCTTCTGAGATTGATTTTGTTAATAGTGAAAAAGATTTTGAAGAGTTGTATAATCAAATTTTTAGAACTGATAGAGCACCAGTAGAATATTTTAACCCGGAACCATTTGGAAGTATTTTATAAATGTTAAGACTTTTATTATTCATTTTATTATTAATCTTGGTTTTTAGGATTGTAAGAAATTTTTTGCGCGGATTTTTTAATGATGAAAAAAACTACAATCAAAAGTCAAAAAAGATCGATTATCAGAATATTGAAGAAGCCGACTACACTGAAATCAAAGAGGACAAAAAATCTGATTAAATGAAACCTAATCTTAACCTTCTTTCGAAAATTCTTTTGAATATCATTAAATATTTTTTTTCAGTTGATGAGAATAAGTCCAAAGAACTTGGAGAGATAAATTCAATACTTATAGTGAGGCAACATAATCAACTTGGGGATTTATTAGCTGGCACTTCATTAATTCGAGCATTAAAAGAGAAATATCCTCAAGCCAAGATCAGCTTTATCCTCAGTCCACAAAACTATATTGCATTAGAAGGCAACAAACTCGTTGATTTTAAGTTTGTCTTTGATAAAAAAAAACTTTGCTCAATTAGTTACATTAAATCATTAAAGAATTTCTTATCAAAAAATTATGATATGTGTCTTGTCCCTGTAACTGTATCAATATCTTTCACGAGCAATTTTTTAGCTCGATTATCAAATAGTAAAGTGCGGATAGGATCAAATTCTTTGAATGGAGTTGAAAATCCATCAAGTTTTCTTTTTGACAGAAGAATTGATTTAGATTGGAGACAGCATCCAGATTCCCACGTCGCTGATAGAATTTTAGATCTAGTCAGACCATTTGGAATTGATACAAAAGATTTCAAAACTGAAGTTTTCTTTGAAGATGTTCATAAAATTGAAGCTGAAAAATTCATAAATCAAATAAGAGATAATAATTCAAAGAAGTTAATTGGAATACACCCGGGTGCAGGCAAAAAACAAAATATTTGGAACTTAAATAAAGTAGTTGAACTAATTAAAAATCTTAAAGATGAATTTGATTGTGTTATTTATTTTACGGGCACCGATGCAGATAAGAATGAACTTGATTTCATCAAGAATAATTTAGAGATTGAAATACCTGAGTTCAGGAATAAATCAATTCAAGAAACTGCAGCATTAATTGAATTGAGTGATTTGTTCATAACTGTTGATACTGGAACAATGCACATAGCTGGTTCAACTGATACTCCAGTGATTTCTCTATTTGGTCCCACGAACCCTTACAATTGGGCACCGGTGGGACAAAATAAATTCTTTATTCGTAAATCTGATTTTATTGATGATATTGAAGTATCTGATGTATTGAATTTAGTAAGAAAAATTTTGAAATAATTAGTTTTATAGATATGAAAAATCAAAATAGAATAGCTGCGATTGATATTGGAACTAATTCCTTCCATCTTGTTATTATTGAATTACAGGAAGATGGAAAATTTAAACTACTTGATAAACAGCGTGAAGTAATGAGATTAGGAATATCAAGTGGAGATAATCTAAACAAAATTTCAGGCAAAGAAACAAAGAAAGCAATTGAAATATTAAAAAACTATAAAAAACTTGCAGAACATTACGATGCTGAAATAAGGGCCGTTGCTACAAGTGCTGTTAGAGAAGCACAGAACAAAGACAAATTTATATCTGCTGTTAAGGAAAAAGTTGGAATTGATATTGAAGTAATTGATGGAAAAACTGAAGCTAAAATGATTTTTTACGGTATGTCTTATGCATTGGATATTAATGATAAAAAAGTTCTCTGCATTGATATTGGGGGAGGAAGTTCTGAGTTTGTATATGCAGAAAATGGTGTACCCCTTATTGCTGAAAGTATCAAAATTGGTGCAATTAGATTAAGTAAAAAATTTTTTCCCGGATTTGTTTTAGATGACGAAGGAATTCAAGCTTGTCATTCTTATGTTGTTGCGCAATTAAGTTATGTAAGATCATTAATTGAAGATAAAAAAATTGAACAAGTAATCGGGGCATCTGGAACTATTGTGGCTGCAGCAATATTAATACAAGAGAAATTTCGTAAACCAAAATTAAAATCTTTGAATGAACTAAAATTTTCAGCAACTGAATTAAATGAAATTTATAAAGAAATTTTATCTTTGAAATATCCTTCTGATAGAAAAAAAGTTTTAGGTATGGAAGAAAAACGTGCTGATATTATCCCTGCGGGATTAATTATTCTAAAGACAATATTTGATTTATTTTCAATTAAAGAAATTCAAATTTCAGAGTATGCATTAAGAGAGGGAATTGTTATAGATACAATAAAAAAATTAAAAGATATGGAATCAAATTTTAGAGAGAACATATTAATTAAAAACAGAGAACTTAGCTAGTATAGATGGAAAATATTAGAAACTTTTGCATCATCGCACATATTGATCACGGTAAATCAACAATTGCCGATTGTCTTCTTGAAAAAACAGGAGTTGTGACTGAACGAGAAGCTGTTGATCAAATTTTAGACGACCTCGAATTAGAAAGAGAAAGAGGAATTACTATAAAGTCTCACGCAATTCAAATGCATTATAAGGCAAATGATGGAAATGATTATATTCTTAACTTAATTGATACTCCAGGACACGTAGATTTTACATACGAAGTATCAAGATCATTGGCTGCTTGCGAAGGTGCAATTTTAGTTGTTGATGCTGCTCAAGGTGTAGAAGCTCAGACAATCAGCAATCTTTATCTTGCTATTGATGCAGGACTAGAGATAATTCCAGTTATAAATAAAATTGATTTACCAAGTGCTGAAATTGATAAAGTATCACAACAAATAATTGATTTAATAGGTTGTAAAAAAGAAGATATTATTCTTGTAAGTGCGAAAGCCAAAATCGGAATTGACAATCTACTTGAAGAAATTGTAAAACGTGTTCCAGCTCCTCAGGGCGATCCTGATGCTCCTCTTCAAGCATTAATTTTTGATTCCCTTTTTGATTCATATCGTGGTGCAATAGCTTATATTCGAGTTGTTAATGGTGTCCTGAGAACAGGTGATAGGATTAGGTTTATGAAAGTTAATAAGGATTTTGATGCAGAAGAAATAGGAGTTCTTGGTTTAAAGAGAATCAAAACTGATATTCTCACTGCAGGCGATGTAGGTTATCTGATCGCAGGTGTTAAAGACGTCCACGATACAAAGGTTGGTGATACAGTTACAAATGCAAAAAAGCCAGCAAATGAACCTCTGCCGGGTTATAAAGAAGTAAAGCCAATGGTTTATAGTGGTCTTTATCCAACAAATTCAGATGACTTTGAAGATTTACGCGATGCACTTGAGAAATTTACTTTGAATGATTCAGCGTTAGTATATCAACCGGAAACCTCTGCTGCTTTAGGATTCGGATTTCGTTGTGGATTCCTTGGTTTACTCCATATGGAAATTGTTCAAGAGAGATTATTAAGAGAATATAATCAATCAATCATAACAACACTTCCAAATGTTGAGTATATAGTTTACACGAAAAAAGGTCGTCAGGTTATCGTAGATAATCCTGCTGAAATGCCACCTGCTGGAGAAATTGATCGAGTTGAAGAACCTTATATGAAAGCACAAATTGTTACTCCGTCGGAGTATGTTGGTAATATTATGAAACTTGCGATGGATAAAAGAGGAATTTATAAGAACACAACTTACATAGATCCAACTAGAGCTGATCTAGAATTTGAATTCCCATTGTCTGAAATCATTTTTGATTTTTATGATAAGCTAAAATCAGTTACAAGAGGATATGCATCATTTGATTATGAATTCATTGGATATAGAGAAAGTGATTTAATCAAACTTGATATTTTAATAAATGGTGAGCCAGTCGATGCATTATCGATGATTGTTCATCGCTCTAAGGCTTATGATTGGGGAAGGAAGGTATGTAATAAATTGAAAGATTTAATCCCTCGTCAACTCTTTGAAATAACAATTCAAGCTGCGATAGGATCTAAAGTAATTTCAAAATCAGTTGTTAAAGCATTAAGAAAGAATGTTTTGGCAAAATGTTATGGCGGAGATATAACTCGTAAAAGAAAGCTTCTTGAAAAACAAAAAGAGGGAAAGAAGCGAATGAAACAGGTTGGAAATGTTGAAATTCCCCAAGAAGCATTTCTTGCAGTTTTGCAGATTGATGAGTGAGGAGTAATATGACTAATCAAGAAATTGAAACCATAGAACATAAATATCTTGAAAGGTTTTACCATTTTCTGAAGTTTGTTGAGGAAGATATGCTAAGAGGTTTTCTTACTAAAGAAAAAATTAAAGAAGATTGGGAAGATAAATGGGATCCATCTGGAGAAGGAAAGGGAATTTCAAGCTTTTCTAAAGGTGCTGAAAGAATTGTTTATGCATTAATAAATGGCAAAGGAATAGGTCAGCCAAACTCTGCACCTGTTGGTGCTGATTTATTTTTTGAAGTTGAAGATGCATTTATTCACATTGATTTAAAGACTGTTCAAACTAGAAATATCGGAGACTATGTTAATGATATTTTTATAGGAGCTAATCAAAATTCTTATGATTATGAAATTAAGAAACAAAACGGACAGTCTTTTAATCCAAAAAGATTTAATAAACCTGCTCTTCCACATATTTATAAAAACAACGGGATTCCAAAACCTTGTTTAACCTATTTTATAACTATTCTCTATGATGAAACCTCTTTAGATATTCTAAATATTAATTTGTTATGTATGCCAAATGGGCAATTATCCAGTGTTTATAAGGATACTGTATTAAAAGCGGGTAAAACCCCAAAAGATGTAAGATTTAAGTTTTCTGAGTGTAATCAGTTTCTTACCCTATCAGGGAATCCATCCCGAATAAAAGTTATCTATCTTAATCCAAATATGAGCGAAACCTTTAGAAAAAAATTAGAGTTTTTCTTTAACATTAGAGAGAAGTACAATCAATTTTGAAAAATTTTCAGTAAAAAGATAAAATGACAATGCATAAGATAATTGTTGGTGATGTTTATGCTGGATTAAACGAATTAGAAGACAACTCGATTGATATTGCCATAACTTCACCTCCATATTGGAATCAAAGAGATTATGGTTTTGAAGATCAAATAGGTAATGAAGAAACTCCAACATTATACATACAAAAACTTAATATTATTTTTCAACTTCTTAAAAAGAAGATGAAAAATGATGCCGTTTTTTTCCTAAATATTGGAGATAAATATTTATCTAAATATGGTAAATCATCTTTGGGCTTTATTCCATATAAACTAGCTTATGAAATGGTAAAAAGTGGTTGGTTTCTCTCAGATATAATTATATGGTTTAAACCTAATCATATGCCTTCAAGTATTAAAAATAGATTTACTAACTCTTATGAACCAGTATTTGTTTTTTCTCCAAATCGAGAAAACATTTATACAGAATATCAAATTTCTTCAAACGATTACTCAAATATTCTTAAAATAAACCTGCAGCCCACATTTTATAAACACGTTGCAGTTTTTCCAGAAAAATTAGTGGAATCATTATTAAAAAAAGTTAAAATCAGAGAAAAGGTAAACATTCTTGATCCTTTTGCGGGGAGTGGAACTACATTGAAAGTCATAAAAGATTTGAATTTGAATGCTACTGGAATTATGATTGAAAAGAATATTGATTATGTTGAAATTATTAAAGAAAGATGTAAACTTAATGGAAATTATAATACATTTACTCCAAAACACATTTATTACACAATTGAGGAAAATAATCAAAATAATAAACAACTCTCTATATTCGAAAATAAAATTGATTATTATAATAACAATTCAAAAAAGGGATTACTCAAAGTTGCAAATTCAATTGAAGAATACTATGAAATTCTAAATGAGTTTGAGAATCAATCAATTAAGTTCAAATATTCCCAAGATGCAATCTTCTTTATAGGCTCTAAAGAATTAAATCTTGATATGATTTTAGATACAGCTTCACTGACAGATAAAGGTTGGGCTATTAGAAATATGATTGTGGTTGAGGAAGTATCTAAATGGTTTCCAATTTTTTTCATCGTTGATGATAATAAAAGATGTAATTACATTTTTAATTATGAAAAATTAAATCTTCAATCAAAAACTAAATATGAGAGAGATTGGAGTGAGACTAATTTTATAGGTTATAAAGTTTATGATTCTGTTAGTAAATCGAAACGAACAGGTGTTGTCATTGATGTTCTTGAAAAACTTGAAAATTTTTTCCCTACTTATTTACTAGTGCGTTGGTCTGATGGTCAAATAACTCGAGAATACGTCATTTATGATGAAAGTTTTGTAAATGATAATATATCAATTATCCTTGAAGGAAATAAAATAATCATTAAAGAAAAAGAAATATTTATTGATTTAGATAAAGAATGGAAATCAGATCTTAAATATTTCGATATATCTCTTTCAAATTTTAACAAGAATAAATACAATGGAAAATTCTCAAAT
Organism: Ignavibacterium sp.; assembly: GCA_025056745.1. Lineage (GTDB taxonomy): Bacteria > Bacteroidota > Ignavibacteria > Ignavibacteriales > Ignavibacteriaceae > Ignavibacterium. The sequence goes on along the minus strand of JANWVQ010000103.1, from coordinate 640 downwards.
GAAAAACGAAAGAATTTAGGTGCTTCCCCTGGTGCAAGAGCTTCAACTAATGAAGAATATTTTTCATTACAAAGATTATATAATGTCAATCAGAATTTAGTTGCTGATTATATTAATTACAAAAGAATGGAAAAAGGTCTAACTAAAAGTGAATTAACCTCAAAGTTCCCTCCAAATTATAAACATACGGTTGGACATTGGTTAAGAAAAGATTTTGGTGGCTCAATTCCAACTCCTGAAGATTGGTTCTTGTTGTCTAAAATTTTAGACCTCGATGAGGAAGTTACAAATTATGTATGTAAGACAGCATTAAAACTTCAAACAGTAAAGCACGCAAGACTTAAACCCCCACGTGATTTTATAAATGTGGATTTTGTAGAAAAACTAAAATTATTATATAAAGTTTAATTTGGTAATTATAATTAGAAAATTTCTGAAAATAATTTTAATAACTTTTTTTATAATTCTCATCATCAAACTCATTTTCCTAGATGCTTATTATGTTGCATCTGAGTCGATGAAAAATTCGTTGCTCGTGGGTGATTTTTTAATCGGGAATAAAGCTGCTTATAAAATTAAAACTCCAAATCAGATCCCCTTTTTAAGATTAAGTATTCCTTCCTTTAATATTATTGAAATC
>JANWVQ010000001.1 GCA_025056745.1 Ignavibacterium sp. | reverse complement strand
TTTCATCCGTTTGAGCAAAACTTGGGATAGCAAAAGTTATAAAGACGGTTGCGAAGTTTAATAATGCTAATCTTAACGATGAGATGTAATTTGTTTTACTCATAATATAACTCGCGTTTTATTTTGGATTAGTTATTTTGCTCTTTTAACAGGAATTGAGAACTGCGGTGAAAATAAGATTTGCCACAACCCTTTGACAATGATATATATCAAATAATTGTCAAATCACTTCAATAGTTGAGATATAAATCAAATCTTTTATGAATGTGCTATGTGACAAATAAACTTTCAATTATTTAATAAATTAAAGTTAAAACAACAACTCTATTTTGACACTTATTGAAATGAAAGAGTATTTATCTGGGGAATTTAGAAAACTAAAGACACGACTTAATAATACTATATGGTATTTGATAATGATTTAATCATTTCATCTAAAATCAGACACAACTTCATTTAAATATATTTAACTAATCGAAATACTTATTCTTTAATGCGAAGCTTACTTTCTTATATCTCAGTTTAAATTAAGCTTTAGGACAAATTTCACAACAAAAAATGGGCAAGGATAAAAACATAATTCAGCACTAACAGAACCTGCAACGCATAAAGGATTAGGGAAATTAGCTTCCAAATTTGCATAGACGTGTCCCTCTAACAGAGTTTTTTCACCTGACCAAACTTCAATATCAATGAAAACACCGATAACTGCGTGGGCTTCTAAGGAGGCACTCGCAAATACGTTAAAGTCTTGATAATTCAAAGATCCAAAGAAAGATATATTTCCCTAAGCGTGTCCATAAAAACCAAATCCTTCTCCCCAAGTCTGTTTATGTGTCAAAGTCATAAAAAATTCCCATCGAAGCTATTGTTGTATTTATTTCTAAATAATTTTTATATGTATAAACATTACTGCATAGAACTTTAACAATATTGGAGTTTTCTTTTGACCCGACTTTTACAAACCATTGTTTATCATCAATATAAGCGAGGAGATTAGCATTTCCACATAAAGCCCCCCAAAGATTCATTTCTACACTGGCCTCCGTGCTGAAAAGAGTCGGTTTAGTACTGACAATAATTGTTGCTTCACCTTTAATCTTTCCATCAGTTTTATTATACCCTGATGCAAAAAGATGCAGTTCACTGAGTAAAATTGTAGTAGATCCTTCTCCAACCAAAATTTTAAGATTTGTATAACCCAAAAATTTTTTCCCGTTCTCTGAGATTGAGGAGATTGGCAATTTAGTATATACTCCCCAAATTTGTTCAGAATATAATCAGATGAAGAAATTCCTTTACCTGAATGTTTCATTTTTGAATAAACCCTACCAATGAATCCACTTATGCCAATATCTAAGAAACCTGTTGAAATAGCAGGAGTAAATTCAGCTCCTGTTTCAAAAAACCAATATGAGAATCCATTTCCGTTGTCTGTTTTACCTATTAATATCTTACTATGAGCAAGAAATTCAGATGTGTTGTTATTAAATTTTATAGGAATTTGACTAACATTAGATTTATTGAAATTACTATTTTCATAACAAGCATCCTTACCTCTAAAATTTAAAGGTATTTCAGATGATACATTGAATGGCGTTCCAGATCATTTGATTAGTTATCAGCTCAAATAATGTCTCCCAAAATTTTGAATTTATAGTTTATTTCTTTTTTTAATAAAATACTTTCAACTATTATTGGAAATCCATTAAAACTACCCTTACTTGCATTTTCTAAGTTTTTAAATCCAAAATCATTTGAACAGTGAATTTTGACATTTCCAAGGCTATTTATTTGAATATTTGTTATATTTATCGGAAGCGTTACACTTTTCGGTTGCTAAAATAGCTGTAAGATACTATAGGATAAATAATTACAGAAATTATCAAGTTTGTGCACTTGATAATGGAGAAATTCGATATGCAACCAAAAAGGAAGCGCTCAGTTCGATGTCCAAATTGTTGTAGTTTTAATACAAAATTCAATTGTCAAAGGTAGCTTTCATCTGTTAGTTTTGATAGAAGATGTAAAAAGCAGTAAACAAATTAAAGAAGACTATAATCCGAGATGGGAAGAATGTTTAGTGATAGACGACAGATTCATAAATGTAAAAGGTAACGAAATGATTAGTAGACAGCAGTGGAGATACAGTTCAAGAAGAACTTTTAACAAATCAGGAACAGCAAAGTTATGATGATTTAATTATCCATTTAGTTCATTTACAAAAGATTTGGATAAATTAATAATTATTGAACAATTACTAACATTACTGATAACAAGAATAGACATATTAAAAACAATTGAGTTATTTAATTATTTGAGATTTAATACACAAACAGATTGCTTTAATGAGAGAGTAAAGACTGGTTAAGGAGCTCTTAAATGTATATTAATCAGCAACCGAAAATTAAAATGCTTTTGATTAATACTAATTTCAAATTAAACCATTTAACATTATATTTGCAACAATAAATTTGGAGAAAAAATGGCAAAGCAACAATCATTTGCAGAAAAAGCTAAAGCGAAGAAGAAACAAGATTTTATTATGGTTAAAGTAGTTAAATCAGTTGGTACCGAAAAAGGTACTTACAAGTTTAACGAAAAGTTTGTCAAAATATCAGATATCAGTAAAGTTACAGAGATTAATTAATTTTTTCTGGGCTGTATGAGAATTTTTACTCAACAGCCTTTTTCTTTTTTTGCTCTTTTATTATTTAACATTTCTAAATTTAGTAGTTTCTCCTTAATATCTAAGCCGCTTGAATAACCTATTAATTTTCCATTTTTGCCAATTACTCTGTGGCAAGGAATAATTATAGGCAGAGGATTTTTCTTATTGGCAAGACCAACCGCCCTTACTGCTTTAGGATTATTAACTTTTTCAGCAATATATTCATACGAAACAGTCTTTCCATAAGGTATTTTCAAAAGAGCTTTCCAAACTTTTTTCTGAAATTCTGTGCCGGTGAGTTTGAACTTCAAACTAAATTTTTTTCTTTTCGAGTTGAAATATTCAAGTAATTGATTATAACACGAATTGAAAAGTTTATCTTTAACGGTTTTAAAGACCATCATCGAATCATTAGGCAGTTCCTCATTAATTCCAATCTTAATTATCTTACCCTTTTCAGAGATAACATAAAAGTCTATTCCATCTATTTGAAAAGTTGTAAAAAACTTAAGTGTCATAAATTATGCAGGAACAACTTGAATTGCTGGATGAATATCTCTCTTTAATAAACCTTCAATTGCTAGAAGGGTACCACTAATTGAACTAGGGCAACTACCACAAGCTCCTTGATATCTAATTTTTACTGTCATACCTTCAATTCCAATAACCTCAAGTCCACCACCATCACCAGCTAATGCAGGCCTTACTTTTCGATCAAGAAGTTCATTAATTTTCCTTAAAAGCTCATTGCTTTCTTTTTCTGATACTTCTATTTCCTTTTCAGGGGGAATCAAATTTTTATCAAATTCTTTTAGTAGATTTATGAAAGGTCTTTGAATTGAGCCCCAGTTGGCTTCTTTTGACTTTTCAATTGTAACAAATCTATCCATATAAAATACTGAAACAACCCCGGGTATCTGAAAAATTGCTTTAGCAAATGGATCTTTCTCAGCTTCTTCTTTATTTGAAAATTGCCTCGTTTCATAGTTTAAGAGTTTTTCATTTAGAATGAACTTCAAAGCGTGGGGGTTGGGAGTTAAATCAACATCTTGTACCATTAACATAGCTTCCTCCTGTTAATTTATGTTTTTAATAGTTTACAAAATTCAGTTAAGTTCTAAAAACAATTAAGTATGCCTTAACTAATTTTTATCAATTCTAAAAATTAATTCCTAGCTATTTTATTAAATTTTTATCAATTAAAAATACTTTTGTGTTGAATTACCAACAAGTCAATTAGAAGAATCGTTCAAAGAAAAATAGGGGCTGACTTGTTTTTATAAAACAAATCAGCCTGTGAATTTTATACGTCATAATAAAGGGAGAATTCGAAAGGATGAGGTTGAAGTGCCATTTGTTTTACTTCTTTATCCATCTTGTATTTTATCCAAGTCTCAATAACATCTTCAGTGAAAACATCACCTTTTAATAAATATTCGTGATCTTTTGCTAATGATTTTAGAGCTTCTTCAAGAGAGCCAGGTGTTGACGGAACATTTTTTAATTCTTCTGGTGGCAAATCATAAATATCCTTATCTAATGGTTCACCTGGATCTATTTTATTAATTATTCCATCCAAGCCAGCCATTAAAATTGCAGAGAAAGCCAAATAAGGATTTGCAGATGGATCAGGACATCGGAATTCAATTCTTTTAGCTTTTGGTGAAGATGAATACATTGGAATTCTGATTGCAGCACTTCTATTTCTTTGTGAATATGCTAAATTTACTGGAGCTTCAAATCCAGGGACTAATCTTTTATATGAATTTGTAGTTGGATTAGTAAATGCCAATAAACTTGCTGCGTGCTTGAGCAATCCACCAATGAAATACAAAGCAGTTTCACTTAAACCAGCATAGCCAGTTCCAGCAAAAAGTGGTTTACCTTTTTTCCATAGGGAAGTATGGACGTGCATTCCACTACCGTTATCACCAAATATTGGTTTAGGCATATATGTTACAGTTTTATTATTCGCTTTTGCAGTATTTTTAACAACATATTTGAATAAAAGTAACTGATCGGCTGCTTTCAGAAGTGGAGCAAACTTTAAGTCTATTTCACACTGACCGCCACTTGCGACTTCGTGATGTTGAGCTTCTACCTCTATTCCGCAATTTATAAGATTCACAACCATTTCATTTCTTAGATCGACTAAAGAGTCGGTTGGTGGAACAGGGAAATATCCTTCTTTGTATCTCGGTTTATAACCTAAGTTTGGATTTTCATCTCTTCCTGAATTCCATCTACCTTCAATAGAATCAACCATATAAAAACTTCCATTTGGTCTCGATTCAAATCTGACATCATCGAAAACAAAGAATTCTGCTTCAGGGCCGAAGTAGCTTGTATCAGCAATTCCAGTTGAGATTAAATATGCTTCAGCTTTTTGAGCGATATTTCTTGGACAGCGTGTATATTTTTCCATAGTTGCCGGCTCGTAAACATCACATATAAGTGATATGGTTGGTGCTTTGATAAATGGATCAACAAACATCGTTGTTGGATCAGGAATTATAATCATATCACTTTCATTAATTGCTTTCCATCCTCTGATTGAAGATGCATCAAATCCAAAACCTGATTCAAAAGATGAAGCATCGAGTTGATCTGAAGGGACTGTGAAATGCTGCCACTGACCTGGGAAGTCCATAAACTTCAAATCTACAAATTGGATTTTGTTATCCTTGATAAACTTGAGCACTTTTTCAATTGCTCCATTATTAGACTTAGACATATACCTCCCTTTTATTGTTGTTAATTAGTTGGATTAAATTTTTATTTCAAACGTCTCTTTAATAGTCGAAAGGACATAAGTAGTTTTAGTTGATACAACTCCAGGCCAAGATTGAATCTCGCTTAATAACTTTTCCAAATCTTCTGTTTTTTTAACAACTGCTTTTAGTAAATGTGAGCCTTCACCCAAAACGGAGTGACATTCAAGAATCTCAGGAATCTTATCAACTTTGCTAATAAGTGTTTTATAATTTTTTGAAGATTCCATTATAACCAAAATGAACACAGTGATATCATAACCAAATAATTTTCTATTCAATTTGGTATGATTTCCTTCAATAAATTTTTTATCCTCGAGTTTATGAAGTCTCTCACTTACCGAAGGAACAGTTAGATGGACTGCTTCGGCTAATTCATTTAATTTAGCACGAGCATCCTTTTGGAGAATTCGTAAAATTTTTAAATCAATTTCATCAATCATATTGAATTAAAATTTTGTGGAGCAAATATAGAAGAAATATTTTTATTACCAAAATTTTTTAGGGTATTTTTTATAGAAACTTAAATTATTATGGTAAATAGATAATATTGTCTTATTTTTTAAGACCGAACGGAGTGTAATAAATTTTATTTCTTTTAATTTCTTCTAATAAAACCAAATTTTTTTGTGGTCTCTCTTGAAGTTTATGATGAAGATGATATTGAATTGCAATATGATTTATTGATTTAATTTTTTTACCAATAAGTTCCAACCTGAATTGAACATCTGAATCTTCACCAATTGAAGGAGCTTCATATCGTTCATCAAATCCGTTGATTTCTAAAATATCATCTTTGAATAACGAAAAGTTGCAGCCTAATATTCCTCTTGGTTTGCTGTTTAGAAGTCTTAGAAAAAATTTGTTTTTTGTAAAAATCCCTTTTTCAACATCATAAGACTTCCCGAATAATCCATCAAATAAAAGAACGGAAAAATTTTTTTCAAGATACTTTTGTTTAATTTTTTCTTCTGTTAATTGATTTGAAATTTTTTCCGAAAGATTAACTCTTCGACCTGTGAGGATTTTATTTTTCTCTGAGTTAACTAGATGACCCTCAACAAAATAAGAATGGGGGATACAATCTCCATCAATAAATATTAAATAGTCTGATTCTGCCGCTAAAATTGATTTGTTAAGGATTTTATTTTTCCTGAATCCTTTATCTTCTTGCCAGATGTGTTTTATTCTGAATGAATAGTTTTGAAATATATTTTGTATTCGATTTACGACACTCTGATTTGAACCATCATCTGCAATAATTATTTCAAAATCTTTTTCTGTTTGAATTTCAAAACCAGCAAGAACTAATTTCAAATAATCTATTTTATTGTAAAAAGAAACAATTACAGATGCTCTACTCATTATAAATCATACATTATACATTCTACTTTAAAAATTATACATTATCAAAAGATTGCGTAAATAAAAGGAGCAAGGGCAGAGCCTTGAGTCAGAACAATTAAAGCACCGAGTAAAACCAGAAAAATAATTATTGGCATTAACCACCATTTTTTTCTGACTTTTAGAAATTCCCACAACTCGGATAAGATAGATAGTTTACTCATTTAATTCTCTCATTAATTATTTAAAATATTTTGTATGCTAATTTATCTATTAAAGATTATTTTTCTGATGTTATTAAATTTCAGTCAGTTTTAGTAATGAAAGGAAATTAGAATGAAAAAACCACAATTATCTTTTTGGCAAATATGGAATATGAGTTTTGGATTTTTAGGGATACAATTTGGATTTGCACTACAAAATGCAAATGTCAGCAGAATATTTGAAACACTTGGAGCAAAGATTGAAACAATTCCATTATTGTGGATTGCTGCTCCTGTTACTGGATTGATAGTTCAGCCGATAGTTGGTCATTTCAGCGATAAAACTTGGAATAGATTAGGAAGGAGAAGACCATACTTTTTAGTCGGAGCAGTTCTTGCTTCATTATCATTATTCATTATGCCTAATTCACCAGCTCTTTGGATCGCAGCTGGAATGCTTTGGATTATGGATGCTTCAATCAATATTTCAATGGAGCCTTTCAGAGCATTTGTTGGTGATATGTTACCCTCTGAACAGAGAACTTTAGGCTTCTCTATGCAAAGCTTTTTTATTGGAACTGGAGCAGTAATCGCCTCTGCATTGCCTTATGTTTTAACAAATTGGTTTGGAATTACAAATACTGCACCTGAAGGAGAAATCCCCCTTTCAGTTAAATACTCTTTCTATATTGGAGGAACTGTTTTTTTACTTGCGGTTCTTTGGACGGTGATTTCATCTAAAGAATACTCGCCTGAAGAATTAAAAGCATTTTCCCAATCAGAAGAAGAAAAATCAAAATCATCTTCAAATCAAATAAAAATCTCCGATAAAAAATTTCTCAAATTTGGATTGATCTGGAGTTTAATTGGTTTATTAGGTTCGATAGTACTTCATTACTTATTCAAAGAAGATGATTTTGGTTTATATGTTCTCTTTGTTGGTTCACTAATTTTTGGACTACTTCAAATTATTTCATCATTTATTTCAAAAACTGGTAATTATAACAATAGCTTAGTTTCAATTCTAACTGACTTGTATAAAATGCCAAAAACTATGAAACAACTTGCTGTTGTTCAATTTTTTAGTTGGTTTGCATTGTTTGCTATGTGGATTTATACAACTCCAGCAGTTACAAGACATATTTATGGGACAGATGATCCAACTAGTCAATTATACAATCAGGGAGCAGATTGGGTCGGAGTTTTGATGTCTGTTTACAATGGTTTTGCTGCAGTAATGGCGTTTTTTATTATTTGGCTTTCCAAAAAAACAAATAGAAAGTTTGTTCATCTCTTAAGTTTAGTAATCGGAGGAATCTCTCTAATATCATTCTACTTTATTAAAAATCCTCAACTACTTTTAGTTTCAGAACTTGGGATAGGACTTGCTTGGGCTTCAATTTTAGCTATGCCTTACGCAATATTGACAGGTTCTCTACCAGCGGAAAAGATGGGAGTCTATATGGGAATATTCAACTTTTTCATAGTGATTCCTCAGATAACTGCTGCAGCTATTCTTGGATTTTTTGTTAAGAATTTATTCTCTGGAGAAGCAATCTATGCTCTTATTCTCGGTGGAATATCAATGATTATCGGAGGTTTACTTGTATATTTTGTAGAGGATAAAGATTAAAGTTTTGAACTTTTAACATTTCAAGTTAGTTCAGATTAAAAATGGAGGTAATATGAAAAAGTTTCTTTTGGTTTTCTTTTCTTTATATTTTGTTTCAATATCTGTAGCTTATACATTAACAGATGACCCTAAAAAGTCTGGTTCAAATTGTCCCTATATTCAAAAAATGGAATCTTCAAAATGTCCATTTCTGAATAATGGACCTCAGGGAAATGACTCAAATTCAAGTAATAGCGAATGCCCTTACTCAAAAAAGAATTCTGAAAAATCTAAAGAGATGAAAAAGAACTCTGAGATAAGTATTCAAGTTATTAGAACTTAATTATTCCTTTTAATTTTAGAAAAAATAATGCAGATATTGTTTTTGAATCAACAATCTGTTCTTCTTTAATAAGTTCAATAATTTCACTAAGACTCAATTCTAATATCTGCATTTCTTTTTCGCCTTCTTCTCTATTATGATTTCCAGACTTAAGATTTTCCGCGACAAAAATATTAAGTAACTCTGTACAATATCCGGGGGCAGTATAAATTTTACCTAAATAAGAAATTTTATCACTTGAATAGCCAGTTTCTTCTTCAAGCTCTCTTTTGGCACAAATCAATGGATCTTCATTTTTATCTAACTTACCTGCAGGAAATTCAATTAAATCGTTTTGTAGCGGATACCTAAATTGTTTAACTAAAACTAATTTTCCTTCATCCGTTATCGGAACAATTACAGCACCACCCGGATGAATTGCGATTTCTCTGATTCCTTTATTCTTAGTCGTTTCATATTCAATTTCATCAACTTGAAGTTTTAATACTTTACCTTCATAATAAACTTTAGAACTAATTAATTTATACATAAATCACTTTCGGTAGTTGGGTTTATAATATGGAATAAGCTCACTTCCAAGAAATTTTAATAAAGCTGTTATTACACCAAGATCATCAAGATAACCAAATAGTGGAGCAAGATCAGGAATTGTATCAATAGGAGATATAAAGTAAATCAAGCCCAAAATAACAATTGCTTTTCTGTGCCAGCTTACTAAAGGATCCATCATATAATTAAACAAGGCAACAACATCTTTAGCAAAAGAAATTTTTTTCCCAACACTCTCTAACTTTGTCCAAAGATTTTCTTCTACAAATTCTTTCTTTTCAGAAAACTCTTCTTGAACTTGTTTTTCACTTTTTCCACCAATGTTGAATGCTCCAAGATCGTTTAAATCTTCAAATATTTCATCGTTTGAAGAGACTATGTGTAAATTTCGCTCTTTCATATTAACCCCGCTGATTATACTTAATGATTAAATTTCATAAAATTTAATTTCCAGATTTTAATAAAACATTATTACTCGATCTTACATCAGGAATATTTTGGTCACCAATAACAATCTTGTCAAAATCAATTTGATCTATTGATATTTCATAAAATTTATTATCTGAACTCCAAATATCAGCTTTAAAGTTATATTCTCCCACAATTTGATTATTATAAAATAGTTTTAATTTTATTGGTACCGGCAATTGCCCAACTTTTTCAACTTTAATTTTCAACTTATTTTGTTCAATGCTATATGAACTTAAAGCTAAGTCTGGATATCCAAACTCGAAAAACCAAGGTTTGAAAAACCAGTTTAAATTTTTGCCTAAGGAATAATTAATACAATTAAAGAAATCCCACGGAGTTGGATGCTTACCTTTCCAATTATCGATAAAATGATGTAATGCTTTTTTGAACAAATCTTTTCCTAAAAGATTATATAACATATCGTATGCAACACTTGACCTTGAATAAGAAGCTATTCTGTAAGATGATCCTTTTAGAAGATATGAAAGAACAATTGGAGGAACCTCATAATCAGAACCGGAAACCATATTGAAATTTGAGATATTCCTTGTTCGATGATTGATATTTTCAACTAATCTATCTTGCAAATCCAAAGGGAAAAAGACTGCCCACCCTTCATCCATAAAGGCATATTTTCTTTCATTTATGCCCATCATAAAAGGCATATATTGATGTGCGATCTCGTGTGCAGTAACTCCAACTGTTCCTGCTTTTGTATTAAAACTTCCATTATTGACTATCATTGGATATTCCATTCCACCTGAGCCATTCCATACTGTTAATGAAGGATAAGGGAATGGATATCCCGGCATTTCTTCAGAAAAATATTTTATTGATTCTTTTGCATAAAAAGCAACATCATAAAAATCTTTTGAAGATTCTTTGTAAGCGGCACATATAAAAATTCTTTTTCCAGTTGGTGATAAATAACTTGTAGCATCCCATAAATATTTATTACTTACACCAAATGCAAAATCTGGAACTTCATCTGCTTCGAATACGAAGGTGTGAGTTGAATCTTCCGATTTATATTTATCTTTTCTCAAAATATCCTCAGATTTGAATATTCTTATAATTTCATCACTGTTTTGAGCTTTTAAATATAGATTCAAGAATTTTTCTGAAAGTATTTGTTCAGGATTTTTCCAAATGCCAGTAGCCCAGACGTGATAATCTCTAGGAATGTTAATCTCAACTTTATAATTATTAAAATCATTATACATTTCAGTAAAGCCAGTATATTCTTGCTGATCCCAACCATCAATATCATCATAGACAGCAATTTGTGGATACCAATAAGCAATAAAAAAAGATGTGGAGTCATAAGTACCCATTCGCGCAAAGTTCGTTGGTGGTAATTGAAAACTCCATTCTATTTCAAGTTCCAAGCTAGACTTAGGTAGAAGTTCATCAGGTAAAAAGAGTTTTGCATTTGTGCTTGTATATTTAATTACTTTTTCATCTTGAATATTCATCTCAGATTTATTCAAAATAATTCTTTTTAATGTAACTCCATCTGTAATACCTTTTTGAGAGATAGAAAAATCTCTAATTGCAGTTGATTTAGTAATATTCGGATATAATCTTATAATTAATTCAGTAAGTGAATTTGGGCTGTTGTTGTAGTAAGTAATTTTTTCCCAACCCGTAAGAGTTCTGTTAAACGGATTAAAATTAACTTTAATATGATAATCAGATTTATTTTGCCAATAATTTTCTCCAGGCTTTCCATCGAAGCTTCTTGTTTTTTTTGAATAAGCAGATTGAATATTTGTAGGAATGTATAATTCCTGAGCTAATAATTGTTGAGAAATAATTAAGATAAATATCAGAACTTTCAAAATACCTCCGCTCTTAAAATTGTTTGTTAAATTTTAAGAATTAATCATCAAAAAGAGTTTGTGAACTATTAAACTTTTTTCTACCAAATTTTTTATAAGCTAATAAAGTTGCTTCTCTTCCACGTGGGGTTCGTTGAATAAATCCTTTTTGAATTAAAAAAGGTTCATAGACTTCTTCAATTGTTCCAGGATCTTCATTAACAGAGACAGATAAAGTATTCAATCCAACAGGACCACCATTGTATTTATCAATTATAGTTAAAAGAATTTCCTTATCCATTTCATCCAAACCTGATTCATCAACTTCTAATGCTTCTAAAGCTTTTTTAGCGATGTCTAAATCGATTTTTGTTTTATTTTCATAATCAGCAAAATCACGAGTGCGTCTAAGTAATCTATTTGCAATTCTTGGGGTTCCCCTTGAACGTCTCGCAATTTCATCGGCAGCATCATCATCGATTTGGATACCTAGAATAGATGAAGAGCGTTGAACAATTTTTTTAAGAACTTCACTATCGTAATAATCTAACCTAAATTTTATTCCGAATCTATCACGAAGTGGAGAAGTCAACATTCCAGCTCTTGTTGTGGCACCTACTAAAGTAAATTTTGGTAAACTTATTTGAACAGTTCTGGCATTGGGTCCGCTTTCAATCATAATGTCTAATTTGAAATCTTCCATTGCTGAATAAAGATATTCTTCTACTATTGGACTCAACCTATGTATTTCATCAATAAAAAGCACTGAGCGTTCTTCTAAATTTGTCAAAATACCGGCGAGATCTCCTGGTTTTTCAAGCACCGGGCCTGATGTAGCTTTGATTGGAACGTCTAATTCGTTAGCGATAATATACGCTAAAGTTGTCTTACCAAGTCCAGGAGGACCAGTCAATAAACAATGGTCTAATGCATCATATCTTTTAATTGCGGCTGTTATGAAAACTTTTAAATTATCAGTTATTTTATTTTGACCAAGAAAATCAGAAATTCTTTTTGGTCTAATATGTTGTTCAAAACTCTTATCTTCTTCCGTTCTGGATGAATCTAAATTTGTTCTTTTGGGCATTTTATGTTACAAGTTGTTTATTTCTAATTTTTAGTTTGCTCAATAATATTACTAAAAGAACCATTAAAATTATCATAAAAATTGCAATGCTAACAGTTGATAAAGGACCTAATTTATGCCCCCACAATACAATTATTCCTGGACTTATCGCACTTCCATAGAGTATTAGTAAATGAGCGACATAAATTAAAAGTGTATTTCTACCTACTAAAATGATTATATGTGGAATTGACTCAATAGATTGAGATATGAACGAAACTAAACCTGTTAGTATTAAAACAAATCCTACTCTAAATACTATTGTTTCATAATTATAAGAGTCAAAGTGAATTTTGAAATTTGAATAGATAAAGTAATCGTATATAAAAGATGATATCATTAAAACCAAACCGATAGCAATGGTGCTTAAACTGAAATTTGAATTCCTGAATATGTTTGGAGTTTTAGCTAATTTGCTTCCCATAATAGCACCTAATAACATATAACCGGCCCAAGGGAAAAGAGGAAATAAAGAGCCTGAACCTTGATAAAAATAATTTGCAATCGGTTTCGGGAAATACAATAACCAATTCATTTTATCAAAGTATGGTGTTGGAACGATGAAAATCATTGCAGCGATGAAAAATGTGAGTGTGTCGCCAAGTTTTGTTTTTTCAGAAATGAATGCGAAAATCATAATGAAAAGTAATCCGAATCCAATTAAATGCAAAACATCGACTGAATAAAAAATATTTAATTGTTCTTCAGTAATAAATTCAATGTTAAAAGGGTTGAAAGTTGGAAATCTAAGCAAATATCCAATTGTTATAAGTAATAGAAACCGTTTTAGTCCTTTGATAACTCTTGGATTTTTTTCAAAAGGTTCATTTACAAGTCTAAAAAGATAAGTAAATACTGTCCCAGATGTGAACATAAAAATTGGAGCTGTCATTCCTCTCATAAAGTGCCAAATCGTGTAAGCTAAAGAATCAAATGTTCTAAATTCATTTGCTAATAGAACTTCAACAGTATGTCCTTGAACCATTTGTATAACTGCAAAAGCTCTTAACAAATCAATAAATATTATTCTTTGCTTCTTTTCTACTTTACTCATTAAATATTGAATTTAATAGGTTGGCTAAAAATAAAAATACTATGAGATATACAAAAAAAACGCTGCCCCCAAATAGATATTCTCAGTTTTTCAGGGCAGCGTTTGTAATTTTTCTGATTAGATAAGTTTTTAAAAATTATTTTTTATCATCATCTACGACTTCATAAGATGCATCTTGAACATCTTCTTTCTTTTCTTGACTTTGAGTCCCTGAACTGCTTGAAGATGACTGATAACTTGAAGAAGCTTGTTGACTATAGATTTGTTGAGAGATTTCATTCCATACTCTCATCAATGAATCAGTGGCTGACTTAATTGTATCGGTGTTATTTGTTTTAATAGCATCTTCCACTTTTTGAATTTCAGATTCTAACCTAGCCTTTTGGTCTGGGTTGATTTTATCTTTCAATTCATCAATTTGTTTTCGGGTTTGGAAAATAAGTGAATCAGCTTGATTCTTTGCTTCAACAGCTTCTTTTCTCTTCTTATCTTCTGCAGCGTGCTCCTGAGCCTCTCTCTTCATTCTTTCTATTTCTTCTTTAGTCAAACCACTTGAAGAAGTAATTCTAATACTTTGCTCTTTGTTAGTAGCTTTATCTTTTGCACTAACGTGTAAAATACCATTTGCATCAATATCAAAAGTAACTTCGATTTGAGGAACTCCTCTTGGTGCTGGTGGAATACCATCTAAATGGAATCTACCAAGAGTTCTATTGTCAGCAGCCATTGGTCTTTCACCCTGTAGAACGTGAATTTCTACAGATGGCTGATTGTCTGATGCAGTTGAGAATATTTCGCTTTTCCTGGTTGGAATTGTAGTATTAGCTGGAATCAAAACAGTCATAACTCCGCCTAAGGTCTCAATACCCAATGACAGAGGAGTAACATCCAACAACAAGACATCTTTAACATCTCCAGCCAGAACACCACCTTGAATAGCAGCCCCCACTGCAACGACCTCATCAGGATTTACGCCCTTATGAGGTTCTTTACCAAAAATCTTTCTTACTAAATCTTGAACCATAGGAATTCTTGTTGAACCACCGACTAAAATCACCTCATCAATTTGGCTTGGTGTAACTCCAGCATCTTTCATAGCTTGTTCACAAGGTATTCGAGTCTTTTCAACTAAATCGTGAATTAGTTGTTCAAATTTTGCACGAGTAACAGTGATATTTAAGTGTTTTGGTCCATCTTGAGTAGCTGTAATGAATGGTAAATTTACATCAGTCTGCATTGATGAAGATAATTCGATCTTAGCTTTTTCAGCAGCCTCTTTCAATCTCTGCAAAGCCATTGGATCTTTTTTAAGGTCGATACCTTCCTGTTTTTTAAATTCATCAGCCAAATAATCAATCAATCTTTGATCAAAGTCATCACCACCAAGATGAGTATCTCCATTTGTTGATTTTACTTCAAAAACACCTTCACCGAGCTGGAGAATTGAAATATCGAAAGTACCGCCACCTAAATCATATACAGCAACAATTTGTTCTTTATGTTTTTTATCTAATCCATAAGCTAAGGCGGCTGCAGTTGGTTCATTTATAATTCTTCTAACTTTTAGTCCTGCAATTTCTCCAGCATCTTTTGTAGCTTGTCTTTGAGCATCATTAAAGTAAGCCGGAACGGTTATAACTGCCTCTGTTACCTCGTGTCCAAGGTAGTCTTCGGCTGTCTTTTTCATTTTTTGAAGAATCATTGCTGAAATTTCTGGTGGTGAGTAAAGTCTATCACCTATCTTTACTCTACAAGTATTATTATCACCTCTAACAACTTCGTAAGGTACTTCTTTTCTCTCTCTTTCTACCTCATCGTAAAATCTACCCATAAATCTTTTAATGGAGAAGATCGTGTTTTTAGGATTTGTAATTGCTTGTCTTTTAGCAGGAGTACCTACTAATCTTTCATTGTTTTTTGTAAATGCTACAACAGATGGCGTTGTTCTTCCACCTTCCGAGTTAGGAATTACAACTGGATCATTACCCTCCATTACGGCTACACAGGAATTTGTAGTTCCTAAATCGATTCCTATTATTTTGCTCATAATTTATATCTCCTTTCTAGTTTAATTAAATTAGTAAGTTTTTGCCAAACTTTATGCCAATAAAAAAAGTCGAATTTTTTCATTTTTTTAATGTTGATTTTTATAATGATATTTTTAGTATGCCAAAAAATCACAATATTAGGACATTTTATCAAAGCCTGATGACATATTTTCATTATAAGATTGAATATTTATGAATTATTTTTGCATAATAAAAAATGAGAAACTATGTTCAACTTAGAATTATTCGGATTAAAACTAAACACAAACTACATCGGAAGAAATTTTTTTTATTTTGAGGAAATTGATTCTACAAATACCTATTTGCTCGATAAAAGTAACAATATTGATATTTCAGGCACGGTTGTATTTGCAGAATTTCAAACCAAAGGAAGAGGTAGAATGGACCGCAGTTGGTCAAGTAACTCTGGCCAAAATTTAACATTCTCAATTTTATTTTTAGATAACCCAAAATTATTTCAAATGTTGAATTTTCTTAATTTTTCAGCTGCCCTAGCTGTTGCCGTGTCTTTAGAAAATTTATACCAAATAAAACCAGAATTAAAATGGCCAAATGATATCTTGATTTCAAGAAAAAAAACTTGCGGAATTTTGGTTGAAACTGTCACATCAAATAGTAATATCGAAAGGGTAGTAGTAGGAATTGGTCTAAATGTAAATCAAAATCATTTCAAAGGTGAATTCAACTATCCGCCTACAAGTATTAGAATAGAGTTAGGGAAAGAAGTTGAAAGAGAAAGATTATTGGCAGAAATATTAAATAACTTGGAAATTTTAATTAATAAACTCAAAAGCAATAAAAATCAAATCATAAATGAATGGAAATTACGTTGTAAAATGATTGGTGAGAAAATATCAATTAAACAAAACAATGAAGTTAAATTTGGAATTTTTGATGATATTGATGATAATGGCTTTTTATTATTGAAAACAAAAGCCGGCATCGAAAAAATTACTGCCGGCGATCTTAGCTTAGTTTAATTAAAATTACATTAGCAAATTCAAGACCTTAACAAGGTTATTTCTCAAATCTTTTCTGTGAGAAATAAAGTCAATAAAACCTTTTTCTAAAAGAAATTCTGCGCGTTGAAATCCTTCTGGTAAATCTTTACCAATAGTTTGCCTAATTACACGAGGTCCAGCAAATCCAATCAAAGCTTTAGGTTCGGAGATGTGAATGTCACCGAGCATTGCATAACTTGCTGTTGTTCCCCCTGTGGTAGGGTCAGTTAAAACAGAAATGTATGGAATTGAAGCTTCCGCAAGTCTTGTCAATCTAGCACTAATTTTAGCCAATTGCATCAGAGAATATGCCCCTTCCATCATTCTTGCACCACCACTACGCGATATAATCACTAAAGGAATTTTGTCTTTTAAAGCTCGATCGATTATACGTGCAATTTTCTCACCTACAACAGAGCCCATACTTCCACCAATGAATTCAAAATCCATACAACCAAAAGCTATTTCTATTCCATCAATTTTTCCAACTCCAGTTCTGATTGCATCATAAAGATCGAGTTTTTTGATAGTTTCAGCAATTCGATCCGTATATTTTTTTGTATCAACAAAATTTAGTGGGTCAGCTGAGCGCATTTTTTTGTCGAGCTCTTTAAACGTGCCCTGATCAAATAAAAATGAAATATATTCTTTACTGCCGATCCTCCAATGGTGGTCACATTTTAAGCAAGTCCAGTAATTTAATTCCAGCTGTTTTTTATGAATGATTTCTCCACAAGATGGGCATTTTTCCCAAAGTCCATCAGGTAATTCTTTTTTCTGAGTTTCTGGGTCAATATTCTGTTTTGATCTTTTAAACCAAGGCATATTAGTTTTTTATAACCTCTGCAAATATTGTTAAAATTTTATTTTCTTGTTCAACGTCGTTGGAAACAATAGTAATGGTTCTACTCATTTTTCCAACTCTGTTTTTTGTATCTAAATCAACTTTTAACGTACCTGATTCTCCTGGTTTGAGCTTTGAGTTACTTAGCATAGCTGCAGTGCAACCACAGGATGTTTTAACATCTTTGATCTCGAGGACATCCTGACCATTATTTATTAATTTAAATATATGACTAACAACATCACCTTCTTTAACTTTTCCAAAATTATATTGTGTTTCAGGTAAAAATAGAATTGCACCAGATTTAGTTTTCTTTTCTGGTAAAATAATATTGCACCTAATTTTTAATTCAATTTCTTTTCTATCCGGATCATTTGAGGAAACATAAACGCTTTTGACTTGAGGTCCTACTCTTCCTTTTGAGTTAAAGGTAACTTTAATTTTAGTTGACTCTCCTGGTTTCAATTCTTTTTTATCGGGTTCTGCAGCTGTGCATCCACAAGAAGCACGAACATTAGTAATTACTAAAACGTCGCCACCGCTATTTGTAATTGTAAAAGGATATGATACCTCTTCACCTTGAACAATATCTCCAAAATTGTATTCGAAAGGTTGAGCAGAAATTTTGGGACCTACTAATTGTGCAAAACTTGAAAAATTAATGATTATTATAAAACTAATGAGATATTTTTTCATTGTTTTTCCTCCTAACAATAAAATCCTTTATATAATTTGGTTCCAAAAAATCTATGTCATAAACCAACTTTTCAATACCAAAATTACTTGCCCATTTAGCGACATATAGTGGATCGGGCGAATAAGGTCTATTGATGACTCTACTTAAATTCCCGAAAATCATATTTTGGTCTAAAGCATTCAAGTCTGATTGATTGATAATTTTTAATTCACTATCAAATATATAACTATTAGATTTAACAAAAAATTTAGCGAAATAGCATTCATCCTTACTTGCTCTATTTGCTATATAGAATGAAAAGCCTTCAGGTAATATTGCTGATATTTGAAAAGCGAATGCTTCAAATGTAGGAACAGGAATAATTGGTATGTTCAAACCTGCAGCTATACCTTTAGCAGCTGCTAATCCTATTCTCAATCCAGTGAATGAACCCGGTCCAATGGAAACGGCAATTGATTTCAACTCTTTGATATCTATTTTAGATTGTTTTTGTATTAATTCAATTTGTTCAAATAAAGCTTCGGAATGAGAATAAATCTTATCACTTTGTATTGAGAAAAATTCATTTGACTCACTAACAATGCAAACACCACAAATTTTATCTGAAGTCTCAATTGCTAAAAGTGGAGTTAACTTATTCATACTTATTGATAATTATTTTTCTAGAATCATCTTCATTAATACTGAAAGAAATTTCGTATCTGGATTTGGGTAAAACTTCCTCAAACAATTCGCCCCATTCAATAAAAACTACAGATGTAGAATCAGTTAAATAATCAGTAATTCCAATATCATATAATTCTTCAATAGAATTGATTCGATAAAAATCCAGGTGGAAAATTTTTATTTTTCCTTGATATTCATTTACAATTGCAAAAGTAGGGCTTGAAGAATTTGACAGGTTAAAAAATTCTGCTACTTTTTTTACAAAAAATGTTTTACCCGAACCTAATAAACCATTTAATACAACAACATCCCCTGTTTTTATCTTTTTAGAAAAATCTTCAGCTATTTTTTTCGTTTCTTCCTCTGAGGTTGAAATATATTCTTCTATTTTCATTTCGGTTCCATAGTAACAATTGGTATAATCATTTCTTCCAATGAAATACCACCGTGTTGAAATGTATCTTTGAAATAGGTTAGATACTTGTGATAATCTGTCGGATAAACAAAATAATAATCTTCTTTTGCGATTATGTAGTTTATTGTAACACCTATTTTGGGTAGTTTATAATTTTCACTGTTTTTGATGTAAACTGCGTGTTTGCTTTCTGCTTTAAGATTTCTTCCAAATTTAAATCGCAAATTAGTTGAAGCTTCTCTATCACCTAATACTTTTGCACCCCTGAGACATCTTATGCTTCCGTGATCTGTTGTTAAAATTACTTTAACATTACGCATTTGGGAGATTGATTTTAAAACATTAAACAAATAAGAATGTATGAACCAACTATTTGTTAAAGATCTATATGCAGATTCATCAGGGGCAATTTCTTTAAGTATATCAGAATCTGAACGACCGTGAGCTATCATATCAAGAAAATTTACGACAACAGCAGTAAGATGATTATTTTGATAAGACAAAATGTTTTGTTCGAAATTCTTTCCCACATCTGAATCAATTATTTTAATATACTTTAATTCGTTTCTTAACTTAACTTTTTTCCTTTCAAGAAGAAGAATGAGTAATTCCCTTTCATATTTATTCATCGTTTTTTCATCTTCATTTTTATTTGTCCAATACTCTGGATACCTATTTTCAATTTCTGAAGGAAATAGACCACTGAATAATGAATTTCTTGAATATGGTGTTGCTGTCGGAAGAATTGAGTAATAATAGTCTTTTTCTATTTTAAAGAAATCATTTAAGTGCTGCTCCATTATCATCCATTGGTCTAATCTTAAACAATCTATGACTATGAAAAAGATTGACTTGTTTTCTTCATTAAGATGTTTAATCAAATATTTTTCAACTATATCAGGGCTCAGTGTAGGTTTGTTGTCATAATTTGATTTATCAAGCCAGTCAGGATAAGATTTTTCGATAAATTTTGAAAATTCTTTGTTAGCCTCTCTGTATAAATCCAATAATGTTTGCTTTAATCCAAGCTCTGGATGTTTATCTAATTCAATTGACCAATTAACAAGTTTAACATAAATATCAATCCAATCAATATAGTCAAGATTATTCATTAACTTTTGAGAAATCGAGTTGAAATCTTGTAAATAATCTTTTGCAGCATATTGACCAACGATCTTTTTTGATTCAAAAATTTTTTTGCAAACAAGTAAAACTTGACTTGGATTTACAGGTTTGGTTAAGTAATCATTAATCTTTCCACCAATTGCTTCATCCATTAATGATTCTTCTTCAGACTTTGTAATCATAACAACAGGGATATTAGGTTCAATTTCACGTATTTTTGATAAAGTTTCTAAGCCTCCCATTCCAGCCATCATTTCATCAAGGAAAATCAAATCGTAGCTTTTTTCTTTAATTGAAGATAAGGCGTCTTCACCATTTGTCACAGTATCAACCTCATATCCTTTTTCAGATAAAAAAATTATATGAGATTTTAATAAATCTATTTCATCATCAACCCAAAGTATATTTTTCTTTTCCATAAGTTTAATTAGTTAATTACTATGTTAATATCAATTCCAGCTTCATTTGTAGTAGTTGGAGGTATTCTTGAAGCTCCTGTTGGTTCAACAGAGGTTCTTTTGTAAAAAATTGAAAGAGTGACTTTCGCACTTAAAACATATCTAATTCTTGGCTCCATCGTAGTTCTTGTTGTTCCGTCTTGAGGAATTCCTTCTTCTGTAAAGTTATTCATTTCATATCGAACTATGGCGTTTTTGGCTCGATTGTAAGATAAACTTATTTCAACATCATTTTTCAATGCTAATCCAAAAAGCGGAATTTCAAAACCAGATTTGGTGTATTGAAGAGTAAAACCGACGTCTTGAGTTAATGTTTCATTAATATTGTTTGTAGTTATACTTAAATCATAATTTGTGCGAGTTCCATACTTGAAATTTCCAATTAAATTACCTGACCATACTTCACCAAAAGTTAGATTTAATCCAACTAAAGGATTAAAACCATATTCAATTTTCTGAGTTTGAATTTCTTCTTTACCATCTCTATTCAATTTCCACCCTTCATTATAACTTGCATTGTAAGAATGATCTAAAGAAATGCGTTTAGCAATTACATTCAGGAAAGGCAACTTTTCCAATCCATCCCAGGTAATTCTCCAATTAGGTCTTGGTATGTATTTCGAATGTTTTTTAACAAAAGATATTTTTGAAAGCAATGGAAAACTTTCAAAACCCTCAATAAAGGCATTTGATAAACTATTGGCTGGATTACCAGAGCGTGGATTATAGAGCTCGTTCACTTTTTTAATTCCTGTTCCTGCAAAAGTAAAGAATAAAAACGGAGGCAATGACAGAAACGATCGTGTTATAGTTCCTGAAGAATTTATGTTAGCAACAAATAAATCACCATTTTGATCTACAGACAATGTCGCACTCTTATTCAAAGACCAACCGATTTTCCAATTTAAATCAATTTTTGCTCCTTCCCACAAGGGCTTCGAAGTCTTGAAATCAAGGTTATTCCTTTGACTAAAATTATCACTCAGATTTGTATTTGGTAAAGCAACTCGAGGCCCGACATCACTTGATAAACCGAGCATAAACAATCTTGAAGGACCAGCATTTTCATCATAAAAAATTCCAACGAAGTTCTTAAATCCAGTTCCTTTAGATTTCAACCCTGATTTTGATACAGTATTATCATTTGTAAAATTCACTGAGATATTATCATAATCAATCAAAATTGTTTTGATGAATGTCTTTAAATAGGCAAATGCTCTATCTAATGATGATGGTCCTCTTGTTACCAATGAGGTATCTTGTATCTCTCCGGTTTCAGAAGTGTCAGGTTCTTGTGTGATGTTCCTTTGTAAATTTGGATATTGTGCGAATTGACTTTGTGGGTTATTGGTTTCAGAGAACAATGGCGAGAACATTGCTTTCCATCTTAAATTAAATCCAAAATTAGAACGATTGTTAAAGCCAGCACTTCTACCTAATATTTCTTGTCGAAAATCGTAGTCCCATTGATAACCTGCTGAATATCCAAGATTTATTGATATAAATTTGTTCAGATCCCAAAGTGAGGGTAATCTTGGACTTGTTCTTAAATCGAAGGTTTGTTGATATCTAAAATCCCGTCCAAAAAATTTCTTTGTGAAAATATCTCGCCAAATCTCTGATTCAGATCTTTCTTTTCCAAAAGCATCCAATTCAACACTTGCAAGCGATGAGCTTACATTAACATTATAACTTGTCGAAAGATTTAAGAATCCACCTTCAGTTAATTTCCAATTTATGGTTGCGCCTCTTTGAGTTCCGAAATCTCTAGATATTGCTTCCTCAGTTTGATTGAGTTGATTTGTTAAAGGATTAATAGTTGGTCTTGATTTACTAACGTTTTTATTTCTTCTTACCAATAAAGTAAGATTTAGATTTTGTGGAGTAAAATAAATTTTCACGTTAGAATAATCTTTAAATAAAGCAAAGAAAGTTCCAAGTATTGGAATATCAATTGGTTGAAAGAAATAGTCCGGACTTAAGTTCAAAGAGTAATTGACATTAAAATTCCATATCCAATTAATAGAACGCTCAATTGATGGGCTTCGTGAAAATGTTCTATTATAGTTTACACCAAAAGTAAGTGAATTGAATGTATCTCTAATTAACCACCAATTTGAAGGAATCTTAATTCTTATGTTTGAAGCAGACCAAGTATCAGAAATAGATTCTGTTTCAGATTCTTCACGTAATTGTTTAGGAGATTTTGCTAATCCTGTAGTATCATTTTTATAAATTTCTTCTTGACGTTTTACAGCCTCATCTACGCGAATATCGGTATTTGGAAGATATAATGGTTTACCAATTTGCTCTGTGTGTGAGTAATTTATTCTAAAATTACTTTCAGGTAAAGAGATAGGAATTAGTTTCAACAAATTTACATCTGTGGATAAAGACCAATTAGTGTTGTCAACTCGAGAACCAAACCTTTCTGATAATCTATGGAAATAAGGATCTTTTTTACTGTAAGTAAAGTTAACTGTCATTAAATCAGCTAACTTTAATGAGGTATTAATACTATAAGCCCAGCCGGGGGAATCATCTGCACCAATAACACGAAGTTCATTAACCCACAACTGGCCAGAGAGTTGACCTTGATTAAAATTATTATCAATATTATAAACACCCACCGAAAAGAATTTTATTGACGTTAAAGAAGGATTTCCCTTAAATGAATAAAAATCATAAGGCTTACCTTCAACTGGAAATCTTCTAATTAGATTTGCGGAATCAAGTTTTATTTGTTTTATGGCTGTAATTTTTTCAAAGTCAATTGTAATTTCATTCCAGCCGGGAAGAACTGGTTTTCTATACTCATAATAGTTATTTGTATCAATTCCAAATCTGAAATAAACCTCAGCAGAATAATTATATTGACCTCCGATTGTATCATTATATGAGATTGATCCTGGGAAATTATTTTTATCACCGTGAATGAATAATTTCATTTGTTTATAACTAAAAACATCTAAAGGTCTGAATAAATATTTAACAGCTTCTCTACTTTGACCATCAGGTAAGCCGTTGAAAATTAAATTAAGAGATTGCTCGTTTCTTAAAATATTCTCATCAGGTCTGGTTCTATCTCGCTCTTGAAAAACTCCCGGAGGACTTGAATAATCGGGATTCTCTTCCAAGCTAACAACTGAAACTGATAAAACTGTATCTGCTTTGACTAATTTTTGCCACTGACTACCAACAAGATTAAATTCAGCAATTCTATAATGAACTCTTTGGTTCACTCCAGTCATAAAAACTCTGATAAACTCTATATTTGTAAAAGTAGCACCGCCGATGTTTTCTTTGAATTCTTTAAGAGGAATTCTGAACAAGAACCAATTTGCTGGTGTTAATCCGCCACCTGCAATAAAAGGATTTCTCGAAGCAGAGGTATCTAAAGGTACTTCATATCTGAAGAAACTTGTTGCATTATCAAGATTACCGTTTCTATTTAGATCTTCTGTATCAGGAATTCTACCAATATCTGTTAAGATTGCATTTCCTTGAGTTCCGTTAATGTTGAAGTAATCAAACAAGTTAGGAGGGTTACTTCTTTGAAAGAAGAAATTATCACCCGATGGATCAGCTTTTGAACTTTGATATTGAATTCTTTCTTGATCATCAAAAATTCCATCAAGACCGGTATCTTCTTTTCCTTCAGTATCAATAGCATCGTTTCTATCTTTATCTTCAGTGTCCAACCTGTTATTGGGAATTACATCTTCACTGATTCTACCCAAATCAATGTATAATTTTGCATTAGGATCAGCATCTAAGACCTGCATCCATAATTCAATGAATTCGATATTTTCTTGATCTAAGTTATTAGCAGTAGAAGAAAGCGCTTTCATAAATCCACCCCAGACTTTGGTTCGATCAGTCAAATTTGGGAACCAGTTGTAAGTTCCGGGTGTGTCAGGCAAAAATACAACATCTAAAACTGTAACATTCTGATCTGAGCGTGATACTTGTTTTCTATCTCCATAAATTTCTTGAACAGTTACAGAAGATGGAGTTTCATTAAACCAAAAAGTTTTTCCTTTGAAAGGCATTTTCTCAGCTCTTGATAAGTTTGGTAAACTGAAAAGAGAGTCAGGCGCACTTAAATCTTTCCAAGATGTATATGATATTCCAACGGGAATTGTTCTTTTCGCTCCTTCAAAATCATCGATATATGCGATGCTTTTTCCTCTATCAGAGCTGATAGTACTTTTCTTTGTGTTAGGGTCTGGATCAATATAAGCAAATTCACCAGCAAAATTGAAAGATGACATTTCTCTAGTAGAGAAAATTTTATCAATAGCTCGTGTAATAAAAGGAAGGTCTGCTGATGTATTAAAATCTAATCCATAAATGGTATTGCTTAATGGCTCTTCACCAATTCTAACTTTGTCACTGAGTGTTTGTTGATTAAGGTTTAATATCGAAAAACCTAAATTTGTTTTTTTAGAGAACTCATATATACCTCTTGCACCAAGTAATGTTTTGGATGCAAGTTGGAATAAATCATTTTGTTCAAAAGTTATTCTAAGATTAGCTCCGGGAACTAAAGCAGCACTATTTGTAATTGTTAATTGCCCACTATTATAATCAACACGATAATCAATTCCTTCTTTTAGTGGTCTGCCATCTAACGTGACTTTTACTGAATTTTCTACAACATTAAAACCAAGCTGATAAGTTGCTGAGGATGCTCCTGAACTTTTTCCAACAAGTACCCACCTATCTTTTGATTTATCTTGTTGAGCAATTGTTTTCAAAGTATCATAAATGAGTTGATAATTGTATTCAGACGGAATACCATTTGGTAAATCAGAGCCAAAGGGTTCAAGTTTCGGAAAGATTACCTCACCTGTTTCTGTAAATATTGTTATGTTCGGTCTAAAGTCAAATTTGTTATCTGGATTTGGTTGTTTACTTGCATCAAGTAAATCTAATCCAAAAGCATTAAGAAATCTGACATTAGCAAGTTCTCTAATTGGCTCTGCTCCTGGAACTTCATATCTTATTTCAAATTCAAAACCATCTTCTTTAACTCTCTGAACTCCAGTTGGATAAATATTTTTAAGTTGAAGTTTCCAAGCTATTTTATATTGAGGTTGAAGGTTTCTTGGTTTTATAAGTTTTAATACCATTCTTCGAGTTGTATTTGTATCTCCAGGGGCTAACCATTCTCCGAAATATTCGTCATTAGCAGTTCCGGGACCATTTTCTCTACCATAAGACACAGCAATAACATCGTTATCATTAATTGGTGTTTTGAAAGTAATAAAACCCGTTTCTCTTTGAACAATATAATCAATTCCTTCTTGTAACAATAAAAATCTTCCTGCTTCCTGAATTCCAGGGATTGGGTTTGTAAGAGGTTCTCTAAAATTATCAGGATATGATTGATTACGACTAATTGCTGGAAGTTCAATAAAAGCGTTAGCTTCTCTTTCTCTTGACTTATCAGTTGATATTACATTAATAGATTTCCAAACTTGGACTTCAGTTACGAGATAAGTATTATTTACAATCGGAGTAGGATTTCCAAAGTAGTCATTGAATATATTCAAAGTTTTGCTTGCATAAACTGTATCTAAGAAATAATGATTCGTGGAATATTCATAAGCACGTTTCTGGAATTCAACGGCTTGGGTACCACCGGAAACTTCAACTTCTTTTGTTTCTCCCTTTTTTTGACTTGCAAGAGTTGTTAGTGTAAAAGGACCAAATTTAAATAAGGCTTTAACTCCAAAGAGAGCTTCACTTCCACCAACTAAAGGTGCAGTTTGAAGAGATACATTACCAGCTTCAATTGATTGAATTATTTCATCTTCATAACCTGTATATTTAATTTTAAGCTGATTTTCATATTCAAATGTTCTTTCAGTATTCCAGTCTGCAGAAATATTTAATTTATCACCAATCGTCCCATTAACATTAATTTGAACTTGTTGTTTGAAATCTGGCTCATTGCGAGTATTTCCTAATCTTGAAGCTGTAACACCTTCGGTAGTTTCATTTCTCCAAGCTCCGTGAATTTGGACAGCACCGCCAATTTTTAAGCTTATCTTTGGTTCACCAAATATACTTAACACACCAACTTTAGGTAGAGGAATCTCAAAGTCAGTTATGCTTTTCATCAGCTCTTGAAGACCCATTTTGCCTTCTTTCATTTCGTATGCATAGCCTAAAGCTTCCCATTTTTTTCTCTCTTCTACCTTTAATCTTTCTTTAATGTATTCTTCAATTGGCATTCTCAAGATGATTTTACTTTGCCTGCCTGCTATTAATTCACTGATTTCAACAAATTTTCCCGTTGAGTCTATTGAAATCTTTAATTGCTTTAATGAAGAAGATGGTTCTATGAAAAATTTTGAAAGTTTTTTCTGCTTTAATCTTACAACAGGATAATCTTCTCTTTGATATCTAAAATGTTCTAATCTGGCAGTTGAATCAATTGACCACTGAACTAATCTCAAAGAATCCTTATTAACTTTAATCGGGGGGAGAGTATCTCCCAATGAGGTTTGAGTCGTATCTTCAATTTGTAAAAAAGTAGAATCTGTTTCATTGGTATCTGGTAGAGCTAATTGATTCTTTAAGCTAAAATCATTGCTATCAGGTTTTTCAAAATTATTCTTAGAAAATTGAAAATTGCTATTGTAGTTTTTAATTGAACTTGGTGATTGAGGAGCTTGATTTCCATCATTATTTTGTAAAAATAAGAAAAGCATTTCTGCCCAAAGTAATCTATCAGGTTTAGTGTAATGATTTGAAGTAAAACCAATACTAATCCCTGAATAGATTAAAAGTATGGATAATAACAAAATCTTTAATAAACTTTTGACAGAGATTTTTTTATTTTGCTTTTTGATATGAAACACCCGAAAAATTATCAAAATCGTAGAAGTTTTTCGATATGACTCCTATTAACTTTCAAGGTTGAAATAAAAATTTTCTAAATTTTACTATAAACTTATATTTTATCATAATATCATTTAAGTCAATTTTTTAGTGTGTAAAATTAATTATTTCTTGTAAATTTTTTTATAATTTTTTCGTGCTGTGGAAATAAAGATAGCAAATAATTTCTATCGGCTAATTCAAAGTCTTCAAATTCAAAACCGGGGCTAACGGTGCAACCTATCAAAGCAAATGATTTTTTATCAATTAACTCAGCTGCGAACCATAAATTTTTCTTAATAGTATACTGAAAACAATGAGCTTCCTTTCCTAAGATAACCTCTGTTAAATTTCCTAATTCATCTAATAAAATTATTTTAATATCCGAACCATCATAAAAATGCCATATTTCATCAGAAGTAAGCTTATGAAAATGTGATTTGTCGTTTCCCTCTAATAAAAAATAAATTGAAGTAGAAAAATTTCTTTGCTTTTTTCTGTTTAAGGTGTAATCAGGAATAATAATAGACTCTGCAGAGCGATAAATTTCCTTATAATAACCTCCTTCAGGGTGAGGTTTTAAGTCGAGTTTTTCTATGTAAAATTTAGCTTTTTGGTTCATATAATTATAATTTGCTATAAAGTTCTTCAATTATTTTATTAGCACAAATTCTACCACTTTTTATTGCTCCTTCAATCGTTGAAGGCAATTTTGTGTTTGTCCAATCACCGGCTAAAAACATATTGTTGATTTTATTTTCCAAACTTGGTCTATTATTAATTACTTCTTTAGTTGGAATAAAAGTAGCTTGTTTTTCTTTTATAACTATTACCTTTAATATTTTTTGCTTTATTCCGGGTAGAAATCGTTCAAGTTCTTCAATTATTAAACTTTCTATTTTTTCTTTTGACTTATGATTCAATTCTGCAGCATTGCTGATTGTAATATTAATAAAATCTCCTTTATTAAAAATCCAATGAATTAATGAGTTAACCAAAATATAATGTGATTTAGTTAAACTATTTTCTTTCAATTTTATGTATAAATTCAATATCGGTGAGTAATTAAAATTAATTTCAGGTTGAACAGTAAAACCTAAAGATTTAAGTGAATAAAATGGAATAGCAAAAACGTAAAAATCATAATCTTCGAAAACTCTTTTGTTAGTTATTACTTTTTTTATTTCATTACCTTGAAAAATAATCTTTTCACATTTCTCCGAAAGCAGAATTTTTGCTTTGTTTCTTTCAAGAAACTCATAGGCAGGATTTATGAAAGTATCTTGTAATGATTTTTTAGGTAATAAAATTTTATATGCATCTTTGTTAGTCCAAAAAATTTTTTTAAGAATATCACAAAACAATTTTGCAGATGCAATTTCTGTAGAAGAATTTAGTGCACCTACCGCTATAACCTCCCAAAACAACGATATTGATTTTTTTGATTGCTTTTCTATTTCAAGCCATTCTTTTACAGTAAGGTTTGATAAATTATCAGAGTCAATAAATCTAAGTTTAATTAATAGTTTCAAAATTGAAAGTTTATCAAAAATGTCAAATTCAATAAATGAAATGAATCCTAATAATAAATTAAAAGGATGAAAAATGTTTAAAGTTTTAAGCTCAGAATATTTTTGGTTATCGAAAAGATAATTGAGAGAAAAATTTTTCGGTATTTCTAAAGAATCAAAAGCTGATATTAACCTTAAAAAATTCAAAGTCTCATCATAGCAGCCCAAAAGTATATGTTGGCCGTTATCTAAGTAAGAATTAAAGGCTTGCTCATAAAAAGAATATACTTTTCCACCAAGCCTTCTAGTTGATTCAATCAAAGTAACATTAAATTTATTATGGGACAAGTAAACTGCAGCAGATAATCCTGCTAATCCTCCGCCGATTATAAGTACTTTTCTCATCCTACAAAAACTTATTTCCAAACCAAATTCTTAAAGCAATAAACAACTTTTCTAAATTAGATATTCTTATATTGTTTGAAAAAACATCATAATTATATTTTTTAATTTTTTCTAAAATTCTTAAATAAACTAACTGCATTGCTTTTGCAGGAAACATATTTTTTTCATCTTCTTTTGGAAGTGATTCTTTTGCTTTCTTAAAATAATTTTCAGCACGTTCAACTTGAAATTTCATAAGATTTACAAAAGACTCTGAGTATTTTTTATTTAATAAGTCATCTTCGCTATAGTTAAAAAGTTTCATTTCATCTTTGGGTATGTAAATTCTTCCAGAACTTAAGTCAGAATTTACATCTCTCAAGATATTTGTTAATTGAAGTGCAATTCCAAGATTTACTGCAAAATCTTTTGTCATTTTATTAGAATATCCAAAAATCTCAATACTAATTAACCCAACAGTTGAAGCAACTCTATAACAATATTGTTTAAGGATCTCAAAATTCTCATATCGATTTAATTTTATATCCATCTCCATTCCTTTTATCAAATCGTAAAATGGTTCAAGAGGTATTTTGAAAAATGAAATAACTTTAGATAGTTCATTCAACAAAAACTCTTTGCTGTTTCCAATTAAAGATTTTTCAAATTCATTTAGCCAGTTATTTAAATTTTTTATTTTGATTTCGACTGGTAAATCATTATCAACAATATCGTCTGTTTTTCTACAAAATGCATAAAGAATATTCATTGCTTCTCTTTTAACTTTAGGAAGCATATTGAATGCATAATAAAAACTGCTATTACTTTTTTTTGAAATTTTTTGTGCTGAACTTGTCACAATAGACTCTTAAATAAAATTTTTATAAAATCTAATTTAGATAATACCGGTCGAAAAGATAAAACATTATAGTCAATTCTTTCGATCTTATTTAATATTTCTTCTCCACCTGAAATTGTCCATTTTATTTCAAGAGATAATCTTCCATTTAAATATTTTATTAAATATTTACCTTCATTTAATATTTTTCTAGCACGATCAACATTAAACTTTAAATACTGTTTAATTCTATTGTCATACTCCATATTAAAAAAATCAGATTCATCTATATTAAATGAATAAAATTCATCAATTGGATAGTATAACCTATTTTTTTTGATATCGATTTTCGTATCCTGAATAAAGTTTATTAACTGCAATGATGAACAAATATGATCAGAAAGAAAAAACAAATCAGTTGATCTATAATCAAAAATTTCAAGGATAATCCTTCCGATTGGATTTGCCGAACGCTTGCAATAATCCATTATCTCACTAAAACTATTGTATCTATTTTTTATCACATCTTGCTTAAAGGCAGATAATAGATCAAAAAAGTGTTCTGTAGAAATTTTGTATAAATGAATTGCTTTTGATAAATGATTCATAAAAAGAATATTTGAAGAATTTGAAAGAGAATTTTTGAATTCTTCTTCAAATTCGGTTAAGTTTTTAATTCTTATTTCAGGTGAGACCTCACCCTCATCAGCTAAATCATCTGCTGTTCTCGCAAACCAATAAACAAGCCTAATAACATTTCTTTTTTCAGAAGGGATTAAAAAAGATGCAACAGGGAAATTTTCATAGTGTTTAGAAAATTTCCCTGATATTAATGTCATTTTTAATTAAAATTAAATATTATTTATGAAACTACATCAGAGATATTGGGTACTTTTTTAGGTTTCTTTGGTTTAGAAGAGGAGTAGTAATAATAATAATATTTATAATAAGAACCATATCCATTTGTTGATTCAAATCTATTAAGTATCACACCAAAGTATTTGCCTTTGATCGAGTTTAATGTATTAATTGCTTCTTCTAATAGATCCAACCTTGTTTGATTAACTGAGGCAACGAGTAAAGTTATATCAGACATTTGGGAAATAATTGCAGCATCAGAGACAGCGATAATTGGCGGTGAATCAATGAAAATATAATCATAATGATTTTTTAGTTTCTCGATTAAATCCTTAAGTAAATTTGATGAAATTACTTCAGCAGGGTTAGGTATTTTTGAGCCGGCGGATATGAAATCAACACCTTTATATTCTGTTGACTGAACAATTTCCTCAAATGAGGCTTGATTGAAAAGATAATCAGTAACGCCTTTCCTTTTTTCTAACTTAAATGGTTGATGAAGTCTTGGACGACGAAGATCTAAGTCTAAAGCAAGAACTCTTTCACCAGATAAGCCATAAGTAACTGCTAAGTTTGAGCATATAAAAGTTTTCCCATCTTTTGGGGTAGGACTAGTAATTAGTATAACTTTTACTGGACTTTCTGAAAGACGTGTATATTTAATTTTTGTTCGCGTACTCACAAAAGCTTCTGCTGGTACGGAATCAGGTAAACTTGCAACTACAATTTCGTGATCAACTACATCTGTTTCAATGAAGTCCTCTAATTTAGGTATCCAAGATAGAACGTTAGCTCCTCTATTTCTGACATCTTCTGGTGTTCTAATTGTAACATCAAAATATTTTGTCAAGAAAATGAAACCGACTCCAAAACCTATTCCGACTACAAATCCAATTATAATAATTAATGTTCTATTAGGCTTTGAAGGAATCAATGGTATTCTGGCAGCATCAATAATTTCAACGTTTGAGGGGACTGATTGTTCTGCAATAAGAGACTCTTGGTATTTTTCTTCAAGTATAGTGAAAAGTTTTTCATTACCTAATCTATCTCTTTCAAGTCTAGCGAATTCTATTGACTGAACCGGTAGTTTATTAAATTTTGCTTCATAACTTCTAACGGCTTTTCTCAGTTCTTCAGCTTTTGCTTGAGCAGATTTTATTTCTAAATCCAATTTGAGAACATCCATTGACAATTGTCTAATATCGTCTGGAGTATATGCTACTAGACCGGTTTCAAGAGCCACCATTTGTTCGTCAAGTTTCTTCTTTAAATCTTTTATTGTACGATTGTAGTTTTGAACTGAGACATCATTATTTGGATTAGATAAACCAAGTGAAGAAACAACTAATTCTTTTTGGACTTCTAATTTAGCTATCTGTTCTTGTAAAGCTTTTATATATGGTTCAGCTGAAATTTTATCTATGTATTTAGCAACATCTTTGTCCTTTTGTTCTAATTTTGCTCTGAACTCATTTAAAGCTTGTTGTTTAGACTTAGCCTCAATATCTGCAGCGTTCATTTGGGCTTCTAATTGTGAAATTTGTTCAACTAAAGAACGTGCTTGTTCATCTAAGACAACCACATTATTTTTTTGTTGAAATTCGCTAACTGCATTTTCTGATTCTTTAAGTTTTTTAGCTTTATCTTCTCTTTGTTTTTCAAGAAAATCTTTTGCTAAAGTGTATCTTTGCCTGCTCATCTTTAGATTATAGGTATAATAAGCATTAATGTATGCATTAACTATTAGTGCTGATTCGTAGGGCGAGGGGGAATCTGCTTTGAAGACTATTATATCAAGTCCTCTTTTTTGCTCTATATCTATTCCTTTTTGTAACGTTCTAACAATGCTTTCAAAACTCTTTAAACCCTGTTCAGGTTTTTCAGGGTCTTTCAGGAAATTATAAAATAAATTATTTTTTTGAGAATAATTAAAAGAATCAATGATTGTTTTGGCAGCTATTTCAGCTATTGTGCGACTTTTTAAGACCTCAATTTCATTTGCAATAAACCTATCACTACCGAATTCTTGAAATTGTTCAAATAATGGACCTGAGATTGGATTTGATTTAGGAATCGAAACTTTGATGGAGCCAGATGCTGTATAAATGTTTATTGCAGTTAAGGAATAAATGATAGAGGTGATTACGGCAACTAAAAAAATTCCAATTACAATAAACTTCTTTTGAAAGAAAATTATAATATAATCTTTTAACTCATTTTGCTTGACATCTTTTCCATTTTGAACATAATTAAAATTATTATTATTGTTATTCATTTTATAGACCTCGGACTATTTTGCAATGTTTAGAATTAAAATTGCCAAAGAAATTAAAACAGATGTAATTGATGTGTATATTGAAACATAATCACGAAAATAAAGTTTTGGTTCACCTGGAACTAATATAATATCGCCCGGTAATAATAAGGGAGCTTCTAAATTCTGAACTTTTGGATTTTCTTTATTCATTAATTCATCGAAATCTAGTACCTTTATAGAACCTTCGTTGTTAGTTGTCCCCCGGTATAATCTAATGTCATCTAAAAATGCATCCGGTGTTGGACCTCCTGCATAAGAAATTAAATCTAATACTTTTGAGTTCTCAGGAACATAATATTTACCAGGAAATCTTACGTAACCCCATATGTTAACCATTATATTTACATATCGAGGATCACTATAATCATAAAATCCACCTTGAGCATTATATCGATTCTCTGAAGCACCTATTCTTATATCTTGCGCATAGATATTAGTAGAGATACAGACTATAGCTATGAAAACTACAATAAAATAAGATCTCATAATTCCTTCTGATTATTTTGTGTAATTTTTTATTAAATATACCACAATGTAGTAGACAATAGATAGTAAAATAAAGGTTTTAATTACTCCTAAAAGACTAACTTTGAATCCCCCTTTTCTCATCAAAATACCACGCCAACCGCAGTTATGACACCTGAAAGTTGCCCAAATATATGAATGATTGACTATCCTTTCGAGAAAATTCCTCGAATGAGATTTATGAAGCTTACCGATATTTCCACAGTTTGGACAACTTGATGATTTTCTAAACATTTTTTCTAAAAATTATTTAATAATACTGACTAAAATATCAAAAAAATTCTTGTTATCTAATTAAGAAGATAAGAAATATCTTTAACTATTTCTTCAACATTTATCACACTACCTTTATAGTTTTTCCTTATAAATCCATCTTTATCAATTAAACTAATTCGGTCTGTATGAGTTATGTAATAACTTAATCTTCCATTAGCATCATAAGATGAATCGGTCTTGACAGCTTTAATTCCAAACTTTAACATAACTTCATTTGTTT
Source organism: Ignavibacterium sp. (assembly GCA_025056745.1). Taxonomy (GTDB): domain Bacteria; phylum Bacteroidota; class Ignavibacteria; order Ignavibacteriales; family Ignavibacteriaceae; genus Ignavibacterium. The sequence goes on along the minus strand of JANWVQ010000001.1, from coordinate 27,001 downwards.
GAATTTGGTCGCTCGTCAAAAAATACCACTTAGAAAGATCATAATTTCGAATAACTGCATAGTCCTTCAGAACATACGGTAAATCACGTTCAGGATCGAATGTTATTACCACAAGTCTAACTTGATCTTTAATATCATCCTTTAAACTATCAAATACCATTTGCATATTATGTGTAGTCATCGGACAAATATCTGGGCAATTCGTATAAATCATCGTAACCAAAGTAACTTTTCCCTGGATTATTTTCGGAAATTCAACCAGTATACTATCTTGTGTTAAGAATTTATTCTGAGTTCTTGTTATGTCTTGCTTGAGAGGAAAATGTTCATAGCAAGAATAAGCAATAAAAAAAACAAAGAACATTAGAAAAAAGTAATTTGTATTTTTAAGCAAGTAAGCAAATTCCTTTTTTTGCAATGCTCAAGTTAATAAAAATATTATCAGTCACAAAATAATAAAAAAAGAAAACTTGTAATATGGAGAAATAATGGATATAAACTCTTTTAAAATCGATATTGAAATTCTCGCTACGTGGATTTCAAATTATTTAATGAATTTAGAGGAAAAACCTGTTATTTCAGATGTAAATCCAACTGAGATTAAAAAATCATTAAATTCTCTTCCTCCAATAGAAGGTAGAAAAATTTCAGATATTGTGGAAGAATTTGAAAAAAAATTAACAAAAGGAATCACTCATTGGAATCACCCGGGTTTTATGGCTTATTTTAATTCAAGCTCTTCAGAAGCAGGTATTTTATCAGAATTTCTTATTTCAGCATTAAATCTTAATGGAATGCTTTGGATAACGTCACCAGTTGCAACAGAGCTTGAAGAAATCGTTATTAGCTGGTTTAGGAATATGGTTGGCTTAAGTGATAATTTCTGGGGAATAATTTATGACACAGCCTCAATAAGTACTTTTCACGCTTTAGGGGCAGCTCGGGAAAAACTCGATCTTCAAATAAAAGAAAAAGGTCTCGCGGGCAGAAATGTTCCAAAATTAACAATTTATTGTTCAGAACACGCTCATTCTTCAATTGAAAAATCTGCAATTGCTCTTGGAATAGGTCAAAATAATGTAAAAAAAATTAAGACTAATGAAAAATTTGAAATGGATATAGATGAACTTAGAGCTTCAATAAATTCAGACCTTAATGATGGCGCAAAACCATTTTGTGTGGTTGCTACTGTTGGAACAACCTCTTTTGCAAGCATCGATCCTATCGAAGAAATTTCAAAAGTATGTAAAGAGTTTGATCTTTGGTTGCATATTGACGCAGCATACGCAGGTGTCGCTGCTATTCTTCCTGAAATGAGGTGGATAACAAAAGGATGGGAGAATTCAGATTCTATAGTTATAAATCCTCACAAGTGGATGTTTACCCCAATGGATTGTAGTATATTTTTGATTAAAGACAAAAATATTCTTAAAAGAGCTTTCACTCTTGTGCCAGAATATTTAAAGACAAAAAAAGACGATGAGGTTGATAATCTTATGGATTATGGACTTCAACTAGGTAGAAGATTCCGTGCATTGAAACTTTGGTTTATAATAAATAATCTTGGAGTCAAAGGTATTGAAAGCAAAATTAGAAATCATATTAATTGGGCAAAAGACTTTGCTAATTGGGTAGAAAATCATCCTCATCTTTTTTTAATATCACCAGTACACTTTTCAACTGTTTGTTTTCAATTCCGAATAAATTCAGAATCTTGTAAAGATAAAATCAATTACTACAACCAAAAACTCTTAGAAATAATAAATTCGTCCAAAAAGATTTTTATATCAAATACTAAATTAAAAGATCAAATAGTTTTAAGAATTACATTCGGAAGCTATTGGCAAGAAGAGAGACATATTGAATTAGCAAAAAATGTTATTCAAGAATCTATTGATAAAATATTGCGTAATAAGATTGAATAATGTAACCTTTTTAATAATCAATCATCATACTTAATAAAAAAGGAAATACTATGTCAGAAAAAAAAGCTTACTTGAAACAAGTCAAAGGTATCACATTTATCGGTAAAACCGATTCAAATCATTGGATAACTCTTGATGGTCCAGAAAATTTCGGTGGAAGCAATGCCGGAATAAGACCAAAAGAATTATTATTACTTGCTTTAGCTGGTTGCACAGCAAGTGATGTAGTAACTATTTTGGAAAAGAAGAAAGTCAAGCTTGATGATTTTGAAATTAACATTACTGCCCAAATGCAAGAAGAACATCCGCAAGTTTACACTAAAATTGATCTGGAATATGTTTTCTATGGAAATAATATTCAAAAAGAAGCTGTTGAAAGAGCAATTGAACTGTCCCAAACCAAATACTGCAGTGTTACTGCAATGTTACAAAAAGCAATTGAAATAAAACATTCTTATAGAATTGTAGAGAAATAAACTTTGATTCTATTTGAGTCAATAATTTACACCAAAGATAAGTAGGTCAAATGCATCTACGATTATGAATTTAACTTGATTCTGATAGAAATCTAAGAATTATTTTTTATTAACATAAAAAAGAAGAAAAATACTGCTTGAAGTAAAATTATTAGAGCTCCGGTGGGAAGGTCTAAATAATAAGAAAATATTATTCCAATAAAAGTTGAAATAACACCTAAAAAAATAGAAAGAACAGTCATTTTTGAAAATGTTTTAGAAACTAAACGAGCTGCAGCTGGTGGAATGACTAAACAAGCAGCAATCAAAACAATTCCTACAACCTTTATTGAAACTACTATTGTTATTGCAACCATAATATTTAACAAATAATCATCAAAGACAACCTTTATTTTGTCAGTATAAGCAAGCTCTCTATCGAATGATGAATAAGCCCATTTTTTCCAATATGGAAATAATATTATTGTCACTAAAGAAAGTAATGATGTAATCAGAATATCATTGTAATTAACAGCTAAAATTGATCCGAACAAATAATTAAAAGCATCGCTCGAATAATTTTTCTTCAAAGCGATAAAAATAATTCCTAAAGCCATCGAGACAGAGAAGAATATTCCAATTGCTGTGTCCTCAGCTAAATTTGTTTTCTCTTTAACATAAGTAATTGCAATCGCAACAAGAATTGTAAAAGGAATAGCAAACAATAATGGCTCTTGATTCAAAAATATTCCAATTGCAACTCCACCAAAAGCAGCGTGAGCTAATCCACTGCCTAAAAATCCCATACCTCTTTGAACTACAAAAACTCCAAAATAACTTGATAAAAATCCCACCAGTGCCCCAGCAATAAAAGCTCTTTGAAGAAAAGGAATAGTAAAAATTTCCAACATCAGTTTTCTCCCCTAAAGTTGTGCTGATGCCCGATATGTCCAAAAGCAATTCTTAAATTATCTTCACTCAAGGCTTCTTTTGGAGATGCAAAAGCAATTTGTCTTCGGTTTAATAATAAAACTAAATCTGAATGGTGAAGTGCCACGTGCCAATCGTGAGTAATCATTAAAACTGTTGCACCTGATTTACTTTGATAATTTTCGAGCAGATTATAAAGATCCGATTCTCCGATTGCATCAATTCCGGTTGCTGGTTCATCGAGAACAATAAGTTTTGGATTTCGGACAAAACTTCTTGCAAGACAAACTCTTTGTAATTCTCCACCAGACAAAGATGATAATGAGCGCTCTGCAAGATGTTCAGATTTAACTAACGACAGAGCCTCGTAGGCCAATTGTTTTGATTTACCTCTTATTCGCCAAGGCCATTTCCTTATAATGCCTGAAGCAACTAACTCAATTGCGATTGCAGGAAATTTCCTGTCCATAGTTTTGAATTGTGGAACATATCCAATCAAAGCTGGATCAACTTCATCTGGGTTTTTATCAAATACTTTTATGGTGCCTGAATAATTTTTTATTAAACCAAGAATAATTTTTAATAATGTAGTTTTCCCTGCTCCATTTGGGCCTACTATTGAAACAAATTTTCCTTGTGGTATTGAAATATTTATATCTGATAGAGCCAATATACCATTGTAGCTAAATGATAAATTCTTGCTCTCTACTACATTTTTCATTTCAAAGCTTTAGTTATTATTTCAAGATTATAATTTATTATGCTAACATAATCATTCAAATTATTTATACCGCCAATTGGATCTAAATCATAATGATTAATACCAACAGCTTCAGCAAGAATTTTGGTTGTTCGGTCGCTATGTTGTTTATTAGTGAAAATTGCTTTTACATTATTTTGTTTAACAAAATCTATCATAATTTTCATATCTTTCGGTGACAAAACTTGACCGGGTGATATTTCTAAAAATCCAATTACGTTAAAACCATATCTATGAAAGAAATAATTATAAAATGGATGTGATGAAAAAATATTTTTGTTTTCAATCGACTTCGTTTTTTCGGAAATGATACTATCAAGCTCTGTTAATTTTTTTTTGAACTGCTCTACATTTGCTGAAAAAAAATTTTTCTTGTCTGGGAAATGCGAAATTAATAAACTAACGATGTTATCTATCATTCCCCTTACTGTAATTGGGTCAGTCCAAAAATGTGGATCAAAACCGAAGTGATTATGAGTCAAAGAGTGATCGTGAATATGAGAAAGATTGTTAATTATTGGTTCTGAAATATCTAATCTTAAACTATCAGGCACATAATCAGAGAGTTGAATTTTATGTTTAGCTTCAAGTATTGCTGCCCACCCATCTAAATTTTTATCACAATAAATAAACAGTTCTGCATTCTTAACTTTTATTAAATCAGATGGAACCATTTCATAAGTGTGTGGATCAACTGATGAGGGTAAAAGAACGTCAATCTTAAGCTCATCTTTAGTAATTTCTTCTAATATAAATTTGAATGGATAGATAGTTACAACAATATCAACATCATCACTTTTTTTTTTGACAAGATAAAAAAAATATGAAAGCTACTAAAACAAATAAAAATTTTTTCATCAATTCTTTCTTAAGCTAACCTTTCTAATCAAGAAGTAAATACCCAATAAAACAAATGGAATACTTAACAATTGACCCATATTCAATGGAAGAGTTGCTTCAAAATCTGATTGATTCTCTTTGAAGAACTCAACAAAAATTCTAAATCCAAAAATCAGTATTAAAAACAAGCCGAAATTTAATCCTTCTTTTAGTTCTGATTTATTTTTTAAGTAGTTCAGATATAAAATCACAGAAGATATTAAATAGAAAGTTGCTTCATAAAGTTGAGTTGGATGTCTTGGAATGTTATCAATTCTCAAAAAAATAAAAGCCCAGGAAACATCTGTTGGTTTGCCATAAATTTCTGAATTAAACAAATTTCCAAGTCTAATCAATGCTCCACCAAGTGCTATAACAATTACTAAGCGATCTAATATCCAAATCAGATTTTGACCTTTAACCTTTTTTGAAAAAAGATAAAGAGAAAATAAAATTCCGATTGCAGCTCCGTGAGATGCTAATCCACCTTGCCACACTTTAATTATCTCAAAAGGATTTAACAAATAATATTGTGGATCATAAAAAAAACAATGCCCAAGCCTTGCCCCAACGACTGTTCCAACAACGACATATATAGAAAGTTTATCTAAGTCCTCAAGTGGCTTTTTTTCAGATTTGTAAATTTTTTGCATAATCATATATCCAAAAACAAAAGCTAAGGCAAATAAAAGTCCATACCATCTAATTGAAATAGGTCCCAATCTTAGAATCTCTGGACTGACCGTCCACCAAATTTCTGCTATGTTCATAGAAGTAAATTTTTTTCCAACAAATATATTTGTTTTTAATGTAGAATGGAGAATGTGGTTTATAATTAAAATTGAAGAATTAACTATCATTTATTTATAAAAAGACTAATGACTATTAATTACAAAGAAAGACTATCTATTAACCAAAAACAATAGATTAAAATTAATCGATTAAATATTTAGCATCGTAATTAAAAATAATCTTTTATAAAATTAAATTAAAAAGTATGAATAATTATTTTTGCAATAAAATAAAATAAAATAAAGCATTATGGATCATTTAATAAGTTCAGTTATAGGATACGTTCTTGGTTCTTTCCCAACTGCTTACGTGCTTTTGAAGAAAAAAGGAATTGATATAACCAAGGTAGGAAGTGGAAATGTAGGCGCAATGAATTCTTATGAAGTTACAAACTCAAAAGTAATCGGAATTACTGTTCTTCTTATAGATTTCTTAAAAGGATTTTTGAGTGTATTAATTGTCGGATTTTTCTATCCTGAAAGTTTCGCATTGCAAGGAATAGCATTGATTTTTGCAATATTCAGTCATTGCTTTAATCCTTGGATAAATTTTAATGGTGGTCGTGGATTAGCTACTGCAGCTGGTGGAGTTATTCTTTTACTCTATCCTTTATTAATTATCTGGTTATTACTATGGATTATTACTTATCTTATGAAAAAGAACATACATTTTTCTAATGTTTCTGCAACCATACTTTCGTTATTAATTATTTTTAACAATGCTGAACTTTCACTTAAATATAGCAGTCCAAATGCAACTAATTCAGAGACTGTTGTATTAATTATTACTATGGGCTTAATGATTATTTTTATTAAACATATTGAGCCATTAAAAGATTTATTAAAAAGTTTTAATCACAAAGGGATAAAAAATGATTAGCAAAAAGACGTTCTATATTTCACTTATTGGAATAATCGTTTTAATTATAAGCTCTGTAGTTTACTTAAAAAACGATATTAACAACAGTATTATAAAGCCACCTGTTAATAGTCAGATTTTAGTTTCTCAAAATCAATTACAAGACGAAATAAATAACTCAAGAAGAAATATTATAACCAAAACAGTTGAACAAGTAAGTCCTGCTGTAGTAGGAATAAATGTAATTGAAATTCGGCAATTCAGAGATCCATTCAGTTACTTTTTTGATGATCCTTTCTTCAGACAATTTTTTGGTGACAGAAGAAATTATAGTCAAAGAGTTCAAGGACTTGGTTCTGGATTTATAATTTCACCAGACGGTTACATAGTGACAAACGATCACGTTGCAGGAAATGCAAGTGAGATAACAGTTACAATGACCGATGGTTCTCATCATAAAGCTGAAATAGTTGGAACTGATCCAGTTTCTGATATCTGTTTGCTAAAAATTGATGGAAATAATCTGCCATATCTTGAATTAGGTAATTCTGATGATGTTATCATAGGTGAATGGGTTATTGCATTAGGAAATCCCTTCGGTTTATTTGATATAAATGATCAACCAACCGTAACGGTTGGCGTTATAAGTGCGAAACAAATGAACCTCGAACCACTCAACAACCGATACTACATAAATATGATTCAAACCGACGCAGCAATTAACGGTGGGAACAGTGGAGGTCCATTAGTAAACAGCCTTGGACAAGTTATTGGAATGAATACTTTAATTTTCACTGCTGGAGGTAGCCAAGGAAATATTGGACTCGGGTTCGCAATTCCTATTAATAAAGTTAGAAGAATAGTTACTGAATTAAAAGAAAAAGGTAAAATCGATCGAGATTTTCAAATTGGTATGAGCATTCAAAGCATCGATGAAGGAATTGCAAGATATTATGATCTCCAAAGTACAAGAGGAGTAATTGTTACAAGAGTTATTCCAAACTCTCCTGCTGACAAAGCAGATATTCGAGTTGGGGATATCATAGTTGAAATAGAAGGATATAAAATAAACAATGAAAAAGTATTGTTTGGAGTTTTTCAAGAATTTAGAGTTAATCAGACTGTTGATGTTAAAATAATTAGAGAAAACAAAGAACTAATTAAGAAAATGAAACTGGTTAGAAAATGATTCAAAGATATTCTCTTCCCGAAATGTCAAGAATATGGGAAGACAAATTCAAATTTGAAACTTGGTTAAAAATAGAAATATTAGCTTGTGAAGCACGTGCTATCAAAGGAGAAATTCCAGAGTCAGACTTAAATGAAATAAAATCTAAAGCGAAATTTGACTTAGAAAGAATTTTGCAAATTGAAGAAACAACCAAACACGATGTTATTGCTTTTCTTACAAATGTGGCAGAATTCGTTGGGCCTGCTTCAAGGCACATTCATTACGGAATGACCTCTTCAGACATACTTGATACCACATTATCTTATCAGATGAAGTCTGCAGGTGAAATCTTATTGAATCAACTTTTTGAATTAAAGGATGTACTAAAAAACAGAGCAATCGAACATAGATCAACAATTTGCATTGGAAGAACGCACGGTATTCACGCAGAGCCAACAACTATGGGTTTGAAATTTGCTTTATGGTACGAAGAGGTTAAAAGAAATATTATCAGACTAAAAAATTCTATAAATTCAATTAGTGTCGGTAAAATCAGTGGTGCTGTTGGAACTTTTGAACATTTAACTCCTGATATCGAAGAATACGTATGCTCCAAAATGGGTTTGAGACCTGATCCAATTTCTACTCAAATAATTCAAAGAGATAGACACGCAGAATTCATTTCAACTCTTGCTGTTATTGCTTCAACTTTAGAAAAAATAGCAACTGAAATAAGACATCTTCAAAAAACAGAAGTGCTCGAAGCTGAAGAATTTTTTTCTAAAGGTCAAAAAGGTTCTTCAGCAATGCCACATAAAAGGAATCCAGTTATAAGTGAAAGAATTTGCGGACTTGCAAGATTAATAAGAAGTAATTCAATTGCAGCATTAGAAAATGTTGCCCTTTGGCACGAGCGCGATATTTCTCATTCATCCGTTGAAAGAATAATCATACCAGATAGTTGCATTGCATTAAACTACATTCTCGATCTCTCAATAAAGTTAGTTAAGAACCTTATAGTGTATCCAGAAAATATGTTGAGAAATTTAAATTTGACCAGAGGTTTAATTTTTTCACAGAGTGTTTTATTAAAATTAGTTCAAAAAGGGTTGACAAGAGAAGATGCTTATAAAATTGTTCAGGATGCTGCAATGAAAGTTTGGCACAATCAAAATACTGATTTGAAGAGTGAATTAATTCATTCCGAAGAAATAAAAAAATATTTATCAAATGAAGAAATTGAAGAAACTTTTAGTTTTGAAAGAATGTTGAGAAACGTAGATTTAATTTTTCAACGAACAATTTTTAGCCAGGAGGAACTATGAAAAAACTTATTAAACTCTTTTTTAGTATTATTACATTTGGACTATTCGGTTGCGGTGGAAATGCTCAATCAATAAAAGAAGGAGAATTAGCACCTGATTTCACACTTCAAGATGAGAACTCAAAAAGCTATACTTTATCAGAATTTAGAGGGAAGTCTCCAGTTGTAATTTTTTTCTATCCAAAAGCGGGAACACCCGGCTGCACAAAACAAGCCTGTGGAATTAGAGACAATTATGATAAGTTTCAGAAAAATGGTATAGTCGTCTTTGGAATAAGTGTCGATTCAAAAGAAGCACAGAAAAAATTTAAGGATGAAAATAACCTAAATTTCCCTTTACTTTCCGACCAAGATAAAAAAGTCTCTAAAGCTTACGATGTCTTAAATAATTTTGGAATATCAAGCAGAGTTTCGTTTGTAATTGACAAAGAAGGTAAGATTGCACATATTTTAAGAGACATTAATATTAGTCAACACGCTGACCAAGTTTTTGAACTTGCAATGAAATTAAAATAATTATTAAGAAATAAAATGAAAAATAAGAATAACATCATCAAGGCATTTTCAATAATAACTTTAATTATCTTAATTAGTTTAATTTTTGCTAAAGATAAAACTAACTTTACTTATGCTACAGATATTGATTCAATCAAAGTTATACTTCCTGAACCGAAGCATAAAACAGAAACAAGATTAATTACATCAATTCTTACCAGGTATCACTATAAAAAATTCTCATTAAACGATTCACTCTCATCTGTCATCTTCGACGAGTTTATAAATAATTTAGATAACAGTAAAAGCTATTTCTTACTCTCTGATATAAAGGAATTTGAAAAGCAGAGATACAACATAGATGATATGCTAATGAATGAAGATATTGATTTCTTTTTTAATGTTTATAATAGATATGTTCAAAGAGTAAAAGAAAGAGTTGAATTTGCGATCAAGACTCTTGAAAATGAAATTGATTTTTCTTCAGATGATTATTTCATAATAAAAAGAGATTCAATTGAATGGTCAAAAACAAAAGAAGAACTTGATGAAGATTGGTTCAAAAGAATTAAAAACGATGCTTTGATCTATAAATTAAATGGCAAAGATTGGGATTTTATTAAAACCACTTTACAGAAACGATATAAAAATTTATTGAAGTTCCTTTTACAAAATAATTCTGATGATGTATTCCAACTCGCAATGAATTCTTTTGCTGAGTCAATCGATCCACATACAAATTACTTTTCACCAGTTACATCGGATAACTTTAAGATTGAAATGTCCCTCTCATTAGAAGGCATCGGGGCAAGATTACAAACTGAAGATGATTATACTAAAATTTTCGAAATAATTCCGGGTGGACCTGCGGACAAAAGCAAAGAATTAAAGCCTGATGACAAAATTATCGCAGTCGCACAAGGAGAAAATGGTGAGTTTGAAGACGTAATTGGCTGGCGATTAAACGACGTAGTTAGTAAAATAAGAGGTGAGAAAGGTACTGTTGTCAGATTACTTGTAATTCCTGCAGGCGAAAGTTTAAACTCAAAACCGAAAGAAGTAAAACTCGTCCGCGAAAAAGTTAAAATTGAAGATCAAGCTGCTAAAAGCAAAATGATCGAGTTAGAACAAAATGGGAAAAAATATAAAATTGGTGTAATCGAAATACCGCGTTTCTACACCGATTTTGAAGCCCGAAGAACAGGTGAAGATGGTAAAAGCACAACAAAAGATGTAAAAAGACTAATAGAAGAACTGAAATCTCAAGGAATGAATGGACTTATAATTGACTTAAGAAATAACGGAGGAGGAGCATTAAATGAAGCAGTTGAATTAACAGGGCTATTTATTAATTATGGACCTGTTGTTCAAGTTAGAAATTCTATGAACTTCATTGATATAAATTCAGACACTGACTCATCAATTTATTACAATGGACCTTTAGCTGTTTTAATAAACAGATTTAGTGCATCTGCCTCGGAAATATTTGCATCCGCAATTCAAGATTATGGTCGTGGATTAGTAATCGGAGAGAATTCCTATGGAAAAGGAACTGTTCAAAATCTTATCGATTTGAATGTTATGTCTCCTAATAAAAACTATAAATATGGTCAAGTGAAATTAACGGTGGCTAAATTTTACAGAATAAATGGTGAAACAACACAGAAATATGGAGCTAAACCAGATATTGAATTTCCATCTTATTTCTCGCCAGATGAATTTGGTGAAGCTAATCAAAAATCTGCTTTACAACCAGATAAAATAAAAGCTGCTAACTATAAAAAAGTAGCTGATCTTTCTAAAATTATACCCGAACTTCGTAAAAGACATCAAACACGAGTAAACTCTGACCCAGAATTTGAATATTTAATTCAACAAATTGAAGATTACAGAAACTCAAGAAATACTAGAGTAATTTCACTAAATGAAGAAAAAAGAAAGAAAGAACAATCTGAACAAGAAGAAAAAAAGTTCGTTCGTGAAAATAATTATAGGAAAAAGAAAGGATTAGAATTACTTCAAAAAGGAGATAAGACTAATTCAATAAAAGAAATAGAAAATGAATACCCAATAAGAGAAACAGGGAAAATAATAATTGACTATATTGCTCTATCTAAATAGCGGAGATATAATGAATATTCTGAGAAATAATAATCAAATTATATTTTTATTTGTAATACTTTTTATCATAATCTCTCCCTCTTGTGCAAGTCAAGAAGAGAAGTTGGAATTAGCTAAACAAGAAGTCGAATTAATTAAAAATAAGATTGATACTAAAAATATGGTTACTGGTCTTGCTTTCAAGGATGAAAAAAGATTTAGTTACAGAGGACATTTCATAGATGATAAACTAGTTTTTATTTTTTCTGATACATTTATTGGAGTAACAGGTTCTGCAACTTATATGTTTTATTACAAAGATGGTAAATTGATTTATTTTAATGAAAACTCAATAAAAGTTCCTAGTAATAGTTCAGGCAAAAAACAATCTATTTTAACTGATATTTATTTTGATGGTGATCAGGTTTTAGAATCAACTCGTGTCGTTCAAGGTTTATTTACAGATGTATCCGATGAAGAAATAAAAGAAATTATTGAAATCTCTAATCTATTATACAATAAAATTATAGAGAAAAAACAAGCCTTAAAATTATAATTAGTAATAACTGTCTCTTAAAATCTTTCCCAATTCCTGTTTTACTTCACTGATTGGGAATTCCTCTGATGTCCATAATTCAAAAGATTTGGCTGCTTGATATATAAGCATATCAAGCCCATTTATTGTTGTTGCACCTGATCTTTTAGCATATTCAAGAAACTTCGTCTCCTGTGGATTGTAGATTAAATCAAATATGATTTGATCTTTATTAAAAAATTTTTCTGAATTTATAACTGAATCATCAACTTCAGGATACATTCCAACTGAAGTGGCATTAACGACAAGTTTTGATGATTGAATTATTTCAACTAAATCTGGAAGAACAAGGTTTAAAACTTCTATTGAATTAAACTTTAATTTTTCTCGAAACGATTCTTTTATCACCAGAGCTCGATCTTCGGTTCTGTTGATAAGATATATTTTCGTTGGTTTAAAGTTTTTAATTAAAGCATAAATTACGGCTCTTGCTGAACCACCAGCTCCGAAAACTGTAAATTCTTTCTCTATTAAATCTGATTTATAATTTATTAAAGTTTCAACCACCCCAAAAACATCTGTATTATAACCGCTCAGATTTCCTTCGTTGATAGTTACAGTGTTAATTGCTCCAATGACTAAAGCTTCTTCTGATAAATAGTTTATTAGGGGTAATACTTTTGATTTATAAGGAATTGTTACATTAAACCCTATGAAATTTAATGCAATCAAACCATCAATTGCTCTTTTCAAATTTATTGATTCGACATCAAAAGGTAGATAATAATAATCCAGATTTTTGATTTTAATTGCTAAATTATGAATTAAAGGAGAGTAAGTTTGCTTAATTGGGTGACCGATAAGTCCAATTAAGTTAGTTTTAAGCCTAAGAAAGTCTTGCATAAAAATTAAATTTCATCCAAAAACTTTTTGAAAAGCTTTGATGAGCGAATTTCCGGAAACTCCTCCTCAAATTCTTTTTTAATATTTGGATTGAGTTCAAAAGCTTTTTTCAAACATTCTAATGCTTCTAAAGTTCTATTTAAGATAAAATTAATTTTAGCTTTGGCATAATAAAAATCTGATTCTTGTGAATTTAGAATTATACATTTATCATAACATTCTAATGCCTCAAGCCAATTATTTGCCTCGAACTGAGCCTCTGCAAGAGTAATCCATAAGTTCAAATTATCTGGATCGAGTTCAACTGCTTTTTTATAGTAAAATATTGATTCTTCTAATTCACCTATAGAATAGAGTAAATCTGCTTTAGCATTCCAAGCTTCGGATTCTTCAAACGAAATAGAAATTGCTTTATTAAAATCTCTTAATGCTAATTTTATTTTTCCAATAGAGTCATAACAATAACCACGTGCTAAATATGCCTCATAGTAATCAGGGCTTATTTCAATTGCTTTTGTATAATAAGTTATTGCCGTAAAAATATCATTATAGTCTTCGTATAAACGTCCAATGTTATAATAAGCTGATTCATCTTCTGGATCGAGTTCAATTACTTTTTTAAAACAAGAAATTGCCTTATCTATTTTCCCAAGATTTTCATAAGCAATTCCCTTTTCGAACCAGGCATTTACAAAATCATCTTGAATTGTTGTTGCAAAATCATAACATTCAATTGCATCTTCATAATTTTTCATTTTGAGTAGAACATCTCCTTTGTTTGACCAGCCGAAAGGATTATAAGGATCTAAGTCTATGCTTCTTTCATAAGTTTTAAGTGCATTTTCATAGTCTTCCAAACATTCATAGCAGTATCCAATCTCATAGTAACAGTCCGAAAAATCAGGGTCAAGTGCAAGACATATTTCATATTGTTGAATAGCTTTGTCATAGATTTGCTGCTTTTGGTATAAAACTCCAAGATTAAAATAAACCTCAGAATTTAAAGGGTTTATTTCCAATGCTTTTTGAAGAGAATCTTCTGATTGTTCATATAACTCCATTTGTAATTCAGTAATTGCTTTGCTAATAAGGACGTCATCATCATTGGGATTGAGTGATAAAGATTTTTCAAAACATTGTAGAGCTTGTTCGAATTCGAAAAGTCCCTGTAATAATTGACCTTTGTATGACCACAGTTCTGAATTATAGGGATAAATGTTTAGAAGTTCATTTACAAGATATAATCCTTCATCAAATCTTGATAAATCAATTGCGTCTTCAATTAAATCTTCTATCATTTCAACAGAATCATAGAAATAGCCAGATTCAATAATCTCTTTACATTTATTGAAAGCTTCATCAAAAGAGTCGTAATTTTCGAAAAATTCATCAAAATTGTTATCTGGATTATTAAAACTCATATTATCTCCGAAAACTAAATTTATAATGTTAATGTATAATCAAACTTTAAGAAAAACAAGGAATGAATTTATTTAAGGATTATTTTAACTTTAGAAATGAATTAAATAACAAGCAATAAAATTCACCTGAATTTTTGTCGATTTTATTTATACCTATCTAATCTAAATTTTTCCCCTAAATATAATTTTCTCACTTCTTCATCTTCTGCAAGTTGGTGAGCTGTGCCTTGTTTAAAAATTACACCGTTAATTAAAATATAGGCATTATCAACAATGCTTAAAGTTTCGTGAACGTTGTGATCGGTAATTAATACTCCAATTCCTCTATTTTTAAGATTAGCGACAATATTCATAATATCTTCAACTGCAATTGGGTCAACACCGGCAAAAGGTTCATCTAGTAGAATAAAACTTGGATCGGTTGCCAAAGCTCGAGCAATTTCTGTTCGCCTTCTTTCTCCACCACTAAGTTGATATCCCATACTTTTTCTGATTTTGGTAATTGAAAGTTCTTCCAACAATTTTTCACATTTTTCTTTACGTTCTTTTGCATTTAACTTAGTGAACTCAAGAACAGCGAGAATATTTTCTTCAACCGTAAGTCTTCTGAATATTGACGCTTCCTGTGGTAAATATCCAATTCCCAGTCTTGCTCTTTGATACATTGGAATTTTTGTTATTTCTGTCTCATCAAGAAAAACTTTTCCACTATTTGGCTTTATCATTCCTGTAATCATATAAAAAGTGGTAGTTTTCCCTGCTCCGTTAGGACCTAATAGCCCAACAATTTCTCCTTTGGAAACCTTGACAGATGCTTTATTAACAACTGTTCTTTTTTTGTAAATTTTTACTAAATCTTCACTTCTTAGTGTGTTCGCCATTTGAATTTATTTAATTTACTATACATTAATTCTTTTGTGGGTCTATTTTGAATAAGATTAAATCTTGGAAGAAGAAAGTTACTTTCATTGTTTTCAACAAGATTTTCCGGATAATATTCAGTGCCAGGGTTACCAATTAATTTAACGTCACTTACTTCATTTTCTGAAAAATAAATCGTTGCTTCTTTTGAATTTGCTTTTACCAATCCATTTGGTTTTTCATTATCAAACATATAATAAATTGAAAAAACGTTTCCAAAATATTCAACTTTGTTTACTTTATTATCATTAAAATAAATTTTAGCCGATGAACTAGTAGATTGATCAAATCTGGCTTGATAATTTTCGTTTTGAGTTAACATAAATGCTTTTCCATCAACATCAAGTTGAGATATTTTATTGTCAATCAAATAAATTGTAATTGAGTCTCCTGTTAATTGTGAATATTCATACCACACAACTGGTTGTTTTTCTAAATCAGGTTTTTTATAAGAAATTATTTTTGAAGAATCTCTTAAATAAATAGTTATTTCATTCAAAGAGCTAAAAAGTCCACGAAGTATTTTAACTGAATCTTTCGCGACAAATTTATTCTCACCTTCTCTAAAAATTTCCATTTCTTGAGAAATTATAAACAAAGTGTCATAAGAAGTAACTGTCGAATCATTATTCTTAGTTATAATAGTATCAATTTGTATCAAAATAGGTGAATCTTTGATCAAAGTATATTTTTTAATTCGATCGTCTTCGAGGTAATTACCTAAAACTGTAATATTATTATTCAAATTTCTTATTACAACATTATTATATGCAAAAGTCTTTTGCTCTCTCCTAAAATGTTCAAGACTATCTGAATAAATAATATTCTCTTTATCTTCAATTTTAACTAAACCAACTGCAATAGCTTTATCTTTGTCTCTAAAATATGTTAGTGCATCTGATGTTAAAGTTGAAATAGTATCATACAATTTCACATTATCTTTGAAAAATGCCCGATTTTCATCAAAGTAATATTCACCATTTTTAGCTGAGAGTATTACTTTTTTGTCATCTAATTGGATTCCAGAATTACTTATTGTTTTACGTAAATTACCAAAATAAAATCCACGCTCTGTTCGTATGGTTAATGTATCCTGAGTTACAATAACATTACCAATCAGTTCTGCATCATTGCGTGCTAAATATTGAATTGCTTTATTGCAAGTAACTTTGACATTCCCTTGAGTTAAAATAACATTTCCAATTACTTCTCTTATTGATTCACCACCAATAACCATTCCTTTGAGACTATCACCAACAATAGTAATCAAATCATTTTGAGCAAAAATTTTTGATGAAAGAATTATAAACAATAAAAGTAGTCTCATTGAGCTGTGTCTCTTCGAGTAACGTAAGTGATGTTAAATATTACATAATTTTTTAAAGATTGATCTGATTCAAAGCCATAGCCTTGAATTTTTTCAGTAGGTGAAAGTATTGTAACGAATTTATCTGAGACAATTTTTCTCTCATCATTTTTCCATTTAATTAATTCTGTAAATATTGTGACACTATCACTAAAAACAACAACACTATCAATTGCATATAAGTCAGATGTTAAGTCATCTACTCTTCCTCTTTTAGAAGTTAATGTTGTTGTTTTGACTTCATTCATATCAAAAAAATCAACCTTTAATCCATCATCAAGAAGAGTTTCGTTTCTTTGTGGAAAAACTTGAATATGACCAGCATTCAAAATAGCTTTTATTTTACCTGAATCAGAGAAAATTACTCTTGAATTCCAGGATTCTTGAATAGGTATATTTTCATCTTTGAATGAATAATCAATCGGAGGTTTAAGTCTTTCAGTTTTACAAGCTGTAATTATTAAAATTATCAAAAAGAGATAGAAAACTTTCATCTAGATTGAAGTCCGAGGTTAATTAAATCGTGCATATGAATTATACCAATAGGTTTATGTGCATCATCAGTTATAATTAGAGAAGTAATTTTATAATTCTCCATTATCTGAAGTGCAAATGATGCCAAAGTATCAGCTTTGATAACTTTAGGATTTTTTGTCATTACATCCGCAGCAGTAAGATTTTTTATATCGAGAGTTTTTTCTAAAAGCCTTCTTAAATCTCCATCAGTTATAATTCCAACTAAAATACCTTGACTATTTACAACACAAGTAGTTCCTAACCTTTTACTTGAAATCTCATAAATAACTTTTGTCATCATATCATTTTCATTGACAATTGGAATTCTTTCACCAGTAATCATTATCTCTTTAATTTTTAGAGAAAGGCGCTTTCCTAAACTTCCAGCTGGATGTAAGAAAGCAAAATCTTCTTCTGTAAAATTTCTAAGATGCAACAAAGTAACTGATAAAGCATCTCCTAAAGCTAAAGTGACAGTAGTTGATGCTGTTGGGGCAAGATCATAAGGACAAGCTTCTTCTTTAACATAAATACTTAAGAATACATCCGACTGTTGAGCCAATTTTGAATTTTTATTTGACGTCATTGCAATAATTGGAACGCCAATTCTTTTAAACATTGGTATTAAATTCAATATTTCTTCATTAGCACCACTTTTAGAAATCACAATTGCAACATCTTCATTACGAACCATACCAAGATCACCGTGCAAAGCATCTGTTGGATGTAAAAAGATAGCGGGGGTGCCTGTTGAATTCATTGTTGCAACTATTTTCCTTGCGATTAAACCACTCTTGCCCAAACCTGTTAGTACAACTCTTCCTTTAGATTTAAAGATTATTTCAACAGCTTTGACAAATTCTTCATCAATTTTATCAATTAGATTTAATACTGCCTCGCCCTCAATTGATAATACTTTTTTAGCTTTTTGAATAATTTCTTCTTTAGTGAGAATTATTTCAGTATGATTATTCATTGATTTTAAGCTAATGATTTTACAAATGAATCAATTTTCTTGATTTCAATAAGAAGAGACTCTAATTCTTTAAGTGGTAATTGACTATCTGCATCACTTAATGCTTCAGATGGATTTGGATGAACTTCTAAAAAAAGAGCATCAATTCCAACCGCTGCAGCGGCTTTTGCCAGTGGTTTGATAAATCTAGGTTCTCCTCCACTTTTATTATCTTTACTTGGTAATTGAACAGAGTGAGTTGCATCCATAACAACTGGATATCCAAATTCTCGCATAATTACTAACGATCTCATATCAACAACTAAATTATGATAACCAAAAGTTGTTCCTCTCTCTGTTAAAAGTATTTTTTGATTTCCTGTGGAGGCAACTTTTTCAGCTGCGTGTTTCATATCTTCTGGAGCGAGAAATTGTCCTTTTTTTATATTAACAATTAAGCCGGACTTCCCTGCTGCCAAAAGTAAGTCTGTCTGTCTGCAAAGAAAAGCTGGAATTTGAATAAGATCAACAGAATCTTTTACTAAATCAATATCAGTTTCTTTATGAACATCAGTTAATACTGGCAAATCTAAATCACTTCGTAGCTTGCTCAAAAGTCTTATCGCTTGTTCATCACCAAGTCCAGTGAAAGATTTTATACTTGTTCTGTTTGCTTTCTTAAAACTTGACTTAAATATAAAAGGAATCCCCAATCTCGAGGTGATTTCTTTTATTTCTTCTGCTGTTTGATATATAATTTCTTCAGACTCAACAACACAGGGTCCTGCGATTAATACAAAAGGATTATTATCTCCAATTTTAATATTTCTTAATTCTACCATAAGAATTTTTAATACTCTTGTGAAAGATAAAAATTTTTTGACTGTTTAAGAAGTATTACAAATTGCTGTGAAATATGTTTTAACATAATTAATTTTAATATCAAAATTATTTCGCGATTTGAATTTAGGCCTTTAATAATGCTCTACCTAAAAAGTAAATAAAATTTTTCAATATTGATAACAATGAAAAACAACGAAAGAAAAATTCAGCTACTGAAAGCAGCCTCTAAAAGATTTTCAAAATTAGGATATAATAAAACCACTCTCGAAGAAGTCGCTCGTGATATCCGAATTGGAAAAGCTACTATTTATCATTACTTCAAGTCAAAAGATGAATTGTTTTATGAAGTGATCGAGTGGGAATCAAATGAATTATTGGAAAAGATAAAATCAATTTTTAATAATGAATCTGTTGAGATATTTGAAAGATTTTTCAGATACTTCCAATACAAAGAGAATATTCTATCAGAAAATAAAATGATTGTCAATTTGTTACTTAAAAAAATATCCTCAGATTTAATTGATAAAGAATCAGATCTGGTCAATAAACTAATTGAAAATGAAGTTGAAATTTTAAGGTTGGTAATAAGCTTTATTAATCGAGAGCAAATCGAAAAATTTGATGAAAATATTCCGCGCGAAATTGTAACTTTAAGTTGGATGTTAGCTTTTATTAATAATAAATTTTCTCATCAAAATAGAAAACTATTCAACGATGAAAGATTAAGATCATTTATAAAAATATTTATAAATTAATCCTCATCTGAAGTATCTTCGAAGAAAAATTTTTCATATTTATGTTTAATCATTTGAGCTTCATAAATAAAGAAAACATCCTCTGCTATGTTTGTTGAGTGATCAGCAATTCGCTCCAATTCTCTTGATATTACCAACAAAGCAACTCCACCTTCAATATTATTCGGGCTTTGCTTCATTATTCCCTTTAGTATTGAATGATTTTCTGAGTTTATTTTATCAACTTCCTTGTCATCGAAAATAACCGTCTTGGCTAATTCTGGATTAGCATTTATGTAAGCATCAATAGCATTCTTCAGCATTAGCTTTGTTTTTTCAAACATTTCAGGAAGTTTTGTTTGGTAGTAAAAATCTGGTTTTTTCTGAATCAATAAAAGATTTTCAGCAATGTTAACTGCAATGTCTCCAATTCTTTCCAAATCAGTATTTAATGTCATCGAAGACATTATTAATCTTAAATCCATCGCAACAGGTTGGGTTAATGCGAAAATTTTCTGACAAATTTTATCGATCTTCAAATCAAACTTATCTACTTTTTTATCTTGTTCGATTACATATTTTGCTAATTCTAAATTATCTTCTTCAATTGCTTTACAAGCCAATTGCACTTGTTCATCAACAAGACTGCACATTTTGATTACACGTGTTTTTAGTTTTTCTAGATGTTCATCTAATAATCTTTCCATTTTATCTCCTTAAAAAATATTATCCAAATCTACCTGTAATATAATCTTCTGTTTGTTTATTTGAAGGGTTTGTGAAAATTTTTGAAGTTTTATCAAATTCAATTAAACGACCAAGATAAAAGAAAGCTGTATAGTTACTGACACGAGCAGCTTGCTGAAGATTGTGAGTTACAATAACTATGGTATATTGTTTTCTAAGTTCGTGAATTAGTTCTTCTATTTTTGCTGTTGAGATTGGATCCAATGCACTTGCAGGTTCATCCATTAGCAGAATTTCTGGTTTAATTGCTAATGCTCTTGCGATACACAGTCTTTGTTGTTGGCCGCCAGATAATCCCAAAGCAGATTCATCTAATCTATCTTTTACTTCATCCCAGAGAGCAGCTTGTTTGAGGCTTTGTTCAACAATTTCATCAATTTGTGATTTGGATTTTTTCCCCATTCCGCCAATTCTTAAACCAAAAGCTACATTTTCATATATTGATTTTGGAAATGGATTTGATTTTTGAAATATCATTCCAACTTTTTTTCTTAATTCAACAACATCAATTCCTGATTTGTAAATGTCTTGACCATCTATTTTAATTTCTCCTTCAACTCGAACGTCATCAATTAAATCATTCATTCGATTTAGAGTTCTTAAAAATGTTGATTTTCCACAACCAGATGGACCTATAAGAGCTGTAACTTGATTGGTAGGTATATTCATTGATATTTGTTCTAATGCCAAAGTACTGCCATAATAGAAATTCAGGTTTTTTACTTCTATTTTAAGTTTCGATTTTTTATCACCGTTTTGATTTTGTTTGTCCAGAATTTCTTTATTTACCAATTCCATTTTAACTCCAAACTAAAATGCTGATGTTTTATATTTCTTTCTTAATCTTGCTCTAATAATCATTGCAGTTATATTTAATAACACCACTATCAAAATAAGTAAAAGAGTAGTAGTAAAGACCATTGGCAGAGCTGCTTCAATATTTGGTGATTGAAAACCAACGTCATAAATATGAAAACCAAGGTGCATAAATTTTCTGTCTAAATGAATAAAAGGGAAATAAGAATCAAAAGGAAGAGTTGGGGCAAGCTTAACAACTCCGGTAATCATCAAAGGAGCAACTTCACCTGCTGCTCTCGCCATAGCTAAAATCAATCCTGTCAAAATTCCTGGCATAGCTGCCGGAATAATTATCCTACTTGTAACTTGCCATTTAGTAGCACCTAGAGCAAGTGCAGCTTCTCTCATTCCTCGAGGTATTTGTGTCAGAGCTTCTTCAGTAGCGACAATAACCACAGGCATTGTTAACAGAGAAAGAGTTAAGGAAGCCCAGAGAATTCCTCCAGTACCCCAAGTTGGAGTTGGTAATCTTTCTGGATAAAAAATTTGATCAATTGTCCCACCAACAAAGTAAATAAAAAATCCAAGTCCAAATACACCAAAGACAATTGAAGGTACTCCTGCAAGATTATTGACTGCAATTCTCACTAAACGAACAAGAGTTCCTTGCTTTGCATATTCTCTTAAATAAAGAGCTGCTAAAACGCCTAAGGGGACAGTAAATAAACTCATAATTAAAACCATCATAACTGTTCCGAATATTGCAGGGAAAACACCTCCTTCTGTGTTGGACTCTCGTGGTTCATCAAAAATAAATTCGAATATTTTTGAAAACATATAAGTGAGTTTATCACTATAGGACATTTGATTAGGTCTGTAGTATTTAACTACGTCCATTAAAGCAATAGATTTGGGTCTGCCATTTATATCTTCACAATAAATTGAATACATTGAAGCTTTTTCTCTTAGGGAATCAACGCTTCGTTTTAGCCTCTCATAATTCAAATTTTCTTTTTCAATTTCTTTTTTTATATCAGCAATTTTCTTTTCAGCAATCGATTTATTCTTTTGGTGATATTCAATTTTTTTAATTTCAAGTCTAAGCTTTTCAATGTTGTAGTTTATTTTACCTATTTCTGACTTCTCAATTTTTTTAATTCTTTCTCTTAAGTTTGATACCAAATTTAGATTTTCATTCAAAGTAGCATAAAAATTTGGAGAGCTTGATTTATAAACAGTTTCTTTTATTATTAATTCCTTTATAAAGCCGTAGAAATTGCCGAATTCAAATCTCTCAATTGATACAGCATCGAGGGGATAATTAACCGAAAGAATTCTTCTTTCATCAATCCATTGAAAGTCAAAACCATATAAATCTCTGTTTCCAATTTTTAATTGAATTCTTTTGAGGCCTTTATTTTTTAATGAATCAGGTAAATTAAAATTAGGAATTAATTCTTCTTTTATTACTTCACCTAAAACTAATTTTCCATCAGTTAGTTTAATTTCCTTTAAATCAGCTGCCCAGAAATAATTTTTACCATTAAGAACAATCAACAGTAACAGCCCAGAGATCATTATTAGACTAATTGCCAAGCCCATCCCAGTAAACCATATAAAAATATCGCCAGATGAATATCGTTTATTCTTCATAATTACTACAACTGTGCATATTTTTTTCTTAAACGTTGTCTAACTATTTCTGCTACAGTATTAATTATAAAAGTAAAAATAAATAGGATCGTTGCTGAAAGGAATAAAATTCTATATAAAGTTCCACCATAAGGAGCTTCAGGAATTTCAACAGCAATGTTTGCAGAGAGAGTCCTCATTCCATTAAATGGACTGAAAGACAAAATTGGAGTATTACCAGTAGCCATAAGAACAATCATAGTTTCACCCACAGCTCTTCCAAATCCGATCATAATTGCCGAGAAAATACCTGGGCTAGCTGTAGGCAACACAATTCGAGTAGCAGTTTGCCATTTTGTTGCTCCAAGAGCTAGAGAAGCAGATGTTAAGCTTGATGGAACGCTCGAAAGAGCATCCTCGCAAATTGTGAAAATTACAGGTATAACAGCAAAACCCATCGCAAAACCAACTACAATGCTATTTCTTTGATCATATTGTTGATTGAAAACTTCTGAAATCCAAAGTCGATAATCGCCACCGAGAAAATATAATTCTACAATAGGTCCTAACCATTGTGAAATAAAAAATCCGATTATAATTAAAGGAACTATAAACAATAACTCCGAACCTGATTTAAGTCTGCTCGTAAATTTAGATGGGACTCTATTCCATAGGATCAAACCCAATATTATCATCAAAGGAACGATGATGAATAGTAACATAACACTAACAAAAATTTTTTCTAATAATGGTGCAAGCCATAATCCTGCAAT
Source organism: Ignavibacterium sp. (assembly GCA_025056745.1). Lineage (GTDB taxonomy): Bacteria > Bacteroidota > Ignavibacteria > Ignavibacteriales > Ignavibacteriaceae > Ignavibacterium. The sequence continues at coordinate 3,168 of JANWVQ010000001.1, read as the reverse complement.
AAAACCTATTACAACGCTCGGTAGTGCTGCCATTATTTCAACAGTAGGTTTTATAAAATTTTTAATACTTGGATGAGAAAACTGAGAGGTATAAAGAGCACCCATCAAAGCTAATGGAATGGCAAATAACATTGCATAAAGCGTTCCTTTAAGAGTTCCTAATATTAAAGGAATCAAACTAAACTTTGGTTCGAAGTCATCAGTCCCGCCAGTAGATTGCCAAACAAATTCAGGTTTTGAGTAACCTTCATACCATACTTTTCCAAAAAGTGTCTTTAAAGTTGTCTCTGGATGTGGATTATTAATATCAAAAACTGCAACTTTAGAGTTTTCATACAGAACAGCTGCCCCATCAGCTTTTGGAGAGTATGCTATATCTTTAATACTCGAAGAATCTCCTATCAATTCCAATAATGTTCTCTCGCTTGTAAGATGATGCAAGTAAGTAATACCTGATTTGTCGCCTGTTATAAAAGTTTTATTTCGAGATGAAGCAGAGAAACTTTCAACTCGGTTTTTATGATTTTGAAAAATATGTGGATTAACTAATTTCCAACCGTATTCTGTTTTATCGTCCAAGATTCGCATATAGGAAGATAATTTTCCTCTTTCGTTTCCAACTATTACTGATTGATCACCTAAGATAAATCCTAATAAAGTAATTGGACTATTATCATCTTTAAATGCTTTTATTGTTTGAATAAGAACTGGATTATTATCATCTCTCAAAGAAATATAAATCAAATTACCATCGAATGTTCCTATCATTAATTTTTCACAAAAATTATCTAATTCTAAAGCTGTTACTTTTGAATTAACTAATCTATCTAATCTGCTGAAATGTAAATTTTCTACAGGATTTTCATAATCATTTAAGTCTTTAGTAAAAGAATAAAGAAATATTTCATTGTTGGAGTTGATAGCTACTACTTTATAATTTTTATTATCATTAACTCGAAATGTAAGTTTTGTTATTGGGGTGAATGAAGAGTCAATTTGAACAAAATTTATAAATTTCAAATCAGGAATTATCTCTCTTTTACCATCGTTACTGAACTCTGATTTAAAATTTATTTGAAATAAATAAATCTGCCCTTTATCATTCCCCAAACCGATGTAATTGTTTAATATACTCTTTGAGGTTGAAGTGATTTTACTGTCTTTAAGTTCATCGATTTTTATTGACTTTATTATAGAATCTTTAACGATATCTATAAAATCAACCGTTCCTTCTTCTGTTATTGCAAAGAGTATTTCTTTATATTCATCAATACCAATTAGGATTGGCTTTCTTGAGATTTTTTCACTAAGATTAATGTCAGATTTTTTATTATAGTCAGCACCATACCAAAGTGGTAATGCTTCTGATAGGATAAAAAACAAAATTGCTATTACAGAAACAATTGTCGTAATTCCACCAAAGTAGATTACAAATTTCGAAACCTTGTCATAGAACAAAGCTTTTTTATGATGTTTATTCATCATTTATCTATTACACTATTATACTGCTTAATAGACATTCAATGGGATTCAACTAATATTATTCATTTACTCTAACTTTTTAAGTTCTGCATCAACTAGTTCTTTTGTCAAAGGAAGATATCCATCTTTGACAACTATCTCTTGTCCTTCATAACTTAATACAAATTTTAAGAACTCTTTTAATAATGGATCCAAGGGTTTATTGGGAATTTTATTTATGTAAATGTTTAATGTTCTTGCTAATGGATATTTTTTGTTTAAGCAATTTTCATAGTCAGGTAGATGAAATTCATCTTTGTCACTTAATGCTAAAGGTAAAGCTTTAACTCCAGAAGTTCTGTAACCAATACCTGAATAACCAATTCCAAATCTGTCTTCTGTTATTCCCTGAACAACTGAAGCACTTCCGGGTTGTTCTTTAACATTATCTTTAAAGTCTCCTTTGTATAATGCGTGTTCCTTGAAATATCCATAAGTACCGGAAGCTGAATTTCTGCCGTAAAGACTAATTGGTCTATTTGCCCAATCTCCAGTTAAACCAAGATCTCCCCATTTCGAAATATCAGTTTTATAACCGCCTCTACGAGTTTTCGAGAATATTGCATCAACTTGTGGAAGAGTTAGACCATTAAGTGGATTATCTTTGTTAACATAAACTGCGAGAGCGTCAATAGCTACCCTGATTTCTGTTGGTTTATAACCGAATTTTTTTTCGAAAGCATCAATTTCTTCTTTTTTCATATCTCGAGACATAGGCCCAAGCTGAGCTGTGCCACTAATTAAAGCTGGTGGAGCAGTACTTGAGCCTTTCCCTTCAACTTGAATATTAACATTAGGATAATATCTCTTGAAGCCCTCTAACCAGAGAGTTAATAAATTATTCATAGTATCAGAGCCTATACTTGAGAGATTACCAGATATTCCAGAAACTTTTGTGTAATGAGGAATATTTTCATCAACTTTTAGCGATGTGCTTTCTTCTTTTTGATTAGATTCTAAATTTTCTGCTTTTACATCTTCTTGAATATTTGTTTGTTTTTCTGAATCTCCGCCACAAGAGAAAAATAAAGTGATAATAATAAATAAAAAGCTAATCTTGAAGATTGACTTCATAAATTTATTCTCTCCTTTAATTTTTATTGTGTTAAATTAAAAAAAAATCTTCTCCTTTCATTATAGAACATATTAACAAATTATTAACTCAATTGTCTCTACAACTTTATTAAATAATTAATTATTATGACAGATAAATCAAAAAAAATCCCCCTCTGTATTTAACAAAGGGGGATATTGAGTTTGAAATTTAATTTTATTCTTTACTTTGCTAATATCATCTTTTTAATCTGAGAAAATTCTCCTGCCTGAAGTTTATAAAAATATATTCCTGACGAAAGATTTATGTTCTGTCCTATTTTCAATTCATATTCATACCTTCCTGCTTCTTTATATTCGTTAACTAATGTAGCTACTTCATTACCAAGAATATCATACAACTTCAAAGTTACATTACTGCTTTTTGGTATCTGATAACTTATAATTGTAGTAGGATTAAATGGATTTGGATAATTCTGTTCAAGTGTGAATTTATCTAACATTACAAAATCTACTTCAACAATTTTTGAATATTCAAATGAACCATCATTATCTATTTGTTTTAATCTATAAGCATATTTACCTGATTTTGTT
>JANWVQ010000137.1 GCA_025056745.1 Ignavibacterium sp. | reverse complement strand
TCACGCATACTATGATGATGAGCTTGAGATTTATTCAAGAATTTCATACATAAAAAATTCTTCCTTTGGATTTGATCATTTAGTAGTTAAAAAGAAAACCGCTCAAATAATAGCTGATGGAAAAGGAGTTGTTGTTTATGTCGATCCCAAAACTAGAAAATCAACTACTCTACCAGATGATTTTATTGAGAAAGTCAAAAAGATTGATCCTAATGTTAAGATAATTCGAGATTGAGATTTTTTCTTTTTAATCTTATCTCTTCGATTGCAAGAAGTATAATTACTGGTAAGTATTCAAATAACAATAACCATTCATTCATCTCCCATTTTTTATTTATTATGTAATTCATCGCATAAATATTTGAGATAGAAATTGTCGAGATAAAAACAACTCCACTCCATCTGAAATTAATTGCAGTAAGAAAAGCAACCCACGTTATATACCAGGGATGAACTACTGGAGAGAAAATGAAAAATAAAGTGAAGATCAGATAAGATTTTTCAATAAGCTCCTTTTTACTGAAGTAAAGCCAAACAAAGCTCACAAAAAATAAAGCCATCGAAAATATTCTCGAAAGGAAATTATCATTAAATATCTTTTGAAATAAAGTAAATACAGAAGCATTGGAATACCAATTCTGAACAAATATTAAAAGTGATTCAAAAGGAAATCCATTAATAGAATAAGGAACATAGATCAGGCAAACTGTAATTGAAGGTACAATAATCAAAGCCATAAAATTTTTAATACTTCTCCCTCTCAAAAGAAAAGGATAAATCATTATTGTAATCAACTTTGAAGTAATTGATAATCCTAGAACAAAGTACGAATACAACCATTTGTTTTTTGATACTAAATAAAAGAAAGCTGCAAATAAGGTTATTCCAAATCCATCAACGTGAGCATCAATGAAAAATTGCATTATTGGTAATGGACTTAAAGCGTAAATCAATGTATACTTTTGATCTTTATTCAAATTTTTGAGAGTAAGAAAAATGAATATAATTGTAAGAATTTCGGTAATGAGTAAAAGTAATTTTAACCCCAAAAAACTTTCGCCAGCAATTATATAAGCAAATAAAAAAATCCATTGCGAATAAGGTGGATATATCGTTTTAAGATGTTGAAAGTTTACCTTTGAAGGAAGTTGCTCTGAATGAAGATGTTTAAGTGTTGAATCATTCGGAGCATAAGTATAAGGATTAATTCCGTTTGCTTGTACTTTGCCATCCCAGATATATCTGTAAAAATCATCAGAAGCAATTGGTTGAATCGGGATTAGAATAACTCTATATATAATCCCCAATAATATTAAATACTTTAATGAATTCTTGATTATATCATACTTCTTGATAAAAATGACAATTATGATGAATAAAACAGAAAGTAAGATAGAATTCCAAGTAAAAAGCAATATTGGTTCTTTCAATGGCAAATAAAATAACAGATAGCAAATTAGGTTTGTAATAAGAATAGAGTAAAAAATATTTCTTTTCATAATGATTATATAAAATTTTTTGTAAAAATATGTAAAGAATTTTTAGTTTTGATCTAACAACTAAAGTTTTTAATAAAATTTATTATGAGAAGAATTGTATTCGATATTGAAACTTGCTCTGTCCCATTTGAAACCCTTGCTCCAACTCAGCAAGAATATTTGTTAAAATATGCAGAAAAAGAAACTAACTCAATCAAAAAACAGCAAATGATTGATGAAGCAATACGATACACAAGTCTATATCCATTTACAGCTAAGTGTATTGTTATTGGAATTTATGACATCGAAAAAGAAAAATCTTATGTTTATTATGAGTCAGAGAATTTTGAAGAATGGAAATCCGAAGATGAAAAAGTATTATATAAAGGTTTAAGCGAAAAAGAAATGCTTGAATCATTTTGGAGAATTGCAAACAAAGTTGATCAGTTTGTTACATTTAACGGTAGAAATTTCGATGTGCCATTTTTAATGTTACGTTCAGCAATGTTGAAAATAAAACCTTCAATCAATCTTTTAGGAAACCGATATAATGATAAACACATTGACTTACTTGAACAGTTAACTTTCTTTGGAATATCGAGAAAATTTAATCTCGATTTTTATTGTCACGCATTTGGAATTGAATCACCAAAATCAAAAGATATTTCTGGAATGGAAGTAAAAACTCTCTATGAAGCAGGTAGGATAAAAGACATTGCTGTTTATTGTTCAAAAGATATTTATGCTACTTATCAATTATATAAAATTTGGGAAAACTATTTGAAAATTTAAAACTCATTAATCATTAAACATTTAACACTAAAAACTTATCATTTCAAATTAGTCTTTTCTCAACAAAGCTCGTGTAATTATTTCCAGCAATAATTATATGATCGAAAACAGGAATGTCCATAATCTTTCCAGCTTCAACTAATTTTTTGGTTATAGATATATCTTCGTTACTTGGTTCAGGATTTCCACTTGGATGATTGTGAGCTATAATTATGCTTGCAGCATTATTGTCAATTGCTACTTTAAAGACTTCTCTTGGATGAACAACACTTGTATCTAATGTACCGATTGTGATGAATTCTTTACGAATAATTTTATTAGCTCTATTTAGACAGACAACCATAAATTTTTCTTTGATTTCATCTTTCAATAATGGAATTAGCAACTCAGCGATTTCATCAGGAGATGTAATTTTTTTATCAATCAAAAATTTTTGTTGATACAAAATTCTTTTAGCTAACTCAAAAGCAGCAACAAGAGTTGCAGCTTTATCTTTTCCTATTCCACTATTTTTTGTTAAAGCCGAGACTGATTTGCTGGAAAGATTTGCAAGATTATTCTCTCTTAAAAGTTCTTGAGCAACATTTACAACAGATTTACCTTTTGTCCCTGTTCGAAGTAAAATAGCAATCAATTCAGCATCGCTTAAACTTTGTGGTCCTCTAAGAATCAGTTTTTCTCTTGGCCTGTCGTCTAAAGGCAGCTCTTTGATTTTCAAATATTTACTCCTATTCGTTTGCTTTGAATCTTTCGATTAAAGAAAATTTTCCATCAGAGAATTTTAAAACATTTATGTAAGTATTTCTTCGTTTACTACCAAAAGAGATATTATTCTTAAATCCAACAGTTTTAATGTCGCTATTTAATTTTAACTTAAAACCATATCTCGATGAAGGAGAATTCTTTAATATGTTGATTAAATGTTTTGCTGTATCGTAACCATATAGGCAGAATCGAGTTGGTTCTTTTTTCAAAAGCTCTGAGAATTGCTTGCTGAATTCAACAAATCTTCTATCTTGATAATCGATAAAATAGTCTGATGTAATTCTAATTCGATTGCTAATTAAAGTTGATGATTCCAACCCTTTCGCTTCTAACCAATCTTGCGTTCCAAAAACCGGAATTTTAAGATTGAGTTTTTCTAATTCAGATATTAATAGTTCTGCATCTCTGCTTTGAGAAATAGGGAGGTAAATTCCATCAATTTGATTGACAACATTTTTTAATTTAGAGATATTTGAGGAAAGATCCGTTTGAAGGTTTCTAAATGTTTCTTTGAATACAATTTCTCCACCTAGTTTTTTAAACTCATTTACAAAAGCATTTGCCATAATTGTTGAGTAACCTTCAATTGAATTTATAACTGCAAATCTTTTCAATGATTCAACAAAATAAACATATTGAGCAAGAGCTTTCCCTCGTAAATCAAAAGGTGGATTCGCTTGGAAAAACTGATCGTTATTTTCCGTTAAATCTTCATCGGTTGCAGTTGGTGAGATAAAAACCAAATCAGTGAATTTGATGTTTTTTATGACGTCAGCGCATTCAGTGCTGTAAACAGGACCAATGACACACTTAATTCTTTTATCTGCATCAAACTCTTTTATTATTCTTAGGATTTCAGTTGAATCATTTTTAGTGTCTTCAATGATTAACCCAATTTTATTTTCTCTATCTTTATTGAATTCATGAAAAGCATATTTAACTCCGTCAAGAATTTTTTCAACAATAGCATCTCTTTCTGAATCTTGGTTTGTAAGTGGAAACATCACACCAACTATCAAATCGGATTCATAATTAATTTCATCTTTGGAATCAAACTTTAAATTCAAAGCTGGCAAATATTCATCAGAAGTAATATAACTTGTTGTAATCTTATTAACGTATTTATCTCCGTTTTCTTTATCTCCGATGTTGTAAAATCTTTTTGCTGTAAGAAATAAAATAAACGGATGAATTGTTTTATCATTTTCCGTATCGGATAATTTTTGAAGAAGACTTTCATCTAAATTTGGTGCAATATTATTTTCTACGTAGTTTTTTAATTCAATTTTCTTTGCAATTGATTTAGTTCTTTTTAATAATTCAATTGAATATTCAAAAGCTTCCTGAAACTTATTTTGATTTGTTAAGGATTTGATCAAATATATTTGAACATCATCTGAATATTTACTCTGTGGATAAGATTTTAGAAAATCAGTAGAATATTTTTCAACATTTTCAAAACGATTCAACTCATCCGAACATTTAATGATTAAAAATTCAATAATAGTTTTTCTCTCTGGAAATTTATCTTTCAACGTTTGAAGTTGTATTAAAGCTGATGAATATTCTTTTGAGTCGATTAATTCAATTGCTTCATTAATTTCAGCAGGTAAACTTTTGTTTTGAGAAAAAGTTAGATTAAAAATAATTGCAATTAGGGAAAAGATGTTAAATAAAAATTTCATACTTACTCCCATTCAATAGTTGAAGGTGGTTTTGAACTTATATCATAAACAACTCGATTGACCCCATTTACCTTATTGATAATCAAATTTGAAACTTTAGCTAAAAACTCGTTTTCAAATGGATACCAATCCGCAGTCATTCCATCAACAGAGGTGACTGCCCGAAGCGCAAGAACATTTTCATAGGTTCTCGCATCGCCCATCACACCAACACTTTGAACAGGTAAAAGCACTGCAAAAGCCTGCCAAATTTTATTATAAAGATTTTCTCTTTTTAACTCTGAAATAAAAATATCATCTGCTTCTTGTAAAATTTTAATTCTATCTTCAGTTACCTCCCCTAAAATTCTTACAGCTAATCCAGGCCCAGGGAAGGGGTGTCTCATAATAAAATCTTCAGGTATTCCGAGCTCATATCCGACCTTTCTTACTTCATCTTTGAATAGTTCTCTGAAGGGTTCAATCAGTTTCAAATTCATTTTTTCCGGAAGCCCACCAACATTGTGATGAGTTTTGATCGTAGCAGATTTGCCTTTAACAGAAACAGATTCTATTACATCGGGATATAAAGTTCCCTGCACGAGGAATTCAACATCTTCGATTTTTTTTGATTCCTGTTCGAAAATTTCGATGAATGTATTTCCAATTATTTTTCTTTTTTGCTCAGGGTCGGTGATATTCTTCAATCTTTGTAAAAATATTTGAGAAGCATTTACATATTTAACATTCAAGTCAAGTTGTGAAGAAAAAAGTTTTTCAATTTGTTGACTTTCATTCTTTCGCATCAAACCAGTATCAATATGAATGCAATGTAAATTTTCTCCGATTGCCTTTTTAACAAGGACTGCTGCCACTGTAGAATCAACTCCACCACTTAATGCACAAATTGCTTTTGAGTTACCGACTTTATTTTTTATTTCTTCAATTGAACTTGAGATAAAATTAGAGGGAGTCCAATCAGCTTCGCATTTGCAAATATTGAAAAGAAAATTTTTTATTAATCTATCTCCAAATTCTGTATGATAAACTTCTGGATGAAATTGAACACCATAGATATTTTTATCGAGATTCTCTATTGCACATATAGGCGAATGTTCCGAAGTTCCGATTATTTCAAATCCTTCGGGTGGAGATTTAACAATATCACCGTGACTCATCCAAACGATTGATTGGTTTGGAATACCTTCTGTTAATTTTGAATTTTTTATAATGTTAAATTTAGTTCTACCATATTCTCTATCGAATGAACCTTCAACTTTTCCTCCTAATTCTTTTGATATAAACTGCAGGCCATAGCAAATACCTAATATTGGAATGTTCAAATCAAAAATTTCTTTTGAAACAGAAGGAGCGTCTTGGTCATAAACGCTCATTGGACCACCTGATAAGATGATACCTTTAGGCTTAATGTTTTTAATTGACTCAACAGTAATTGTGTGAGGGAAAATTTCAGAGTAGACTTTAGATTCTCTGACTCTTCGAGTAATTAGTTGAGTGAATTGGGATCCAAAATCAATTATGAGAATAATTTCCTTGTGAAGCATAATTAAAAAGATTGTTGACTTTAAAATAAAAAAACAAAATCCCTATCAAAAGGATTTTGTTTTTGTAAATTGACGAGATATTGTTCTATTGACCTATGAGATTTCTATAATCTTGAGCAGATAGAAGATCATCTAAATCTGAAGGGTTAGAAATTTCAGCTTTAATCATCCAACCTTCACCGTAAGGGTCAGAATTAAGTAGTTCAGGAGAATCTTTTAACTTTAAGTTAATTTCTATTACTTTACCAGAAAAAGGAGCAAACAAATCACTTACTGTTTTAACAGCTTCAATTGTTCCGCAAGATGTACCTTTTGAAATTTCAGTTAAAGATTCATCGATATCTACAAAAACGACATCACCTAATTCACTTTGAGCATAATCTGTAATACCAAATGTTCCGATATTACCATCAACACGAACCCATTCGTGTTCTTTTGTATATATTAAATTTTCGGGAATATTCATATAAACCTCTATTTATTGTTCTTTTGGAATAAACTTAAAATTCTCTAAGAATCCTGTGTCGAAATTACCACTAATGAAACGTGGATCTTCCAAAACTTGAAGATGAAATGGAATAGTAGTTTTTATACCTTCAATTATGAATTCTTCTAGAGCTCTCTTTGCTCTTGCTATTGCTTCGTTTCTATTTCGTCCTCTGATTATCAATTTTGCAATAAGTGAATCATAGAAAGGTGGAACAGTATAATCTTGATAAATATGTGAGTCAATTCTGACTCCAAGGCCACCCGGAAAATGAAGAGAAGTTATTTTACCAGGATGTGGTCTAAAATCTTTTGCAGGATCTTCTGCATTTATTCTAAATTCTATTGCGTGGCCGTGAATAGTTTTTGAAGGAATAGATGCCTTTTCTCCGGCTGCAACCATAATCTGTTCTTTAATCAAATCGATATCTCTAACCAATTCCGTAACAGGGTGTTCAACTTGAATTCTTGTATTCATTTCCATAAAGTAAAAGTTGTGGTATTTATCGAGTAGAAACTCAACTGTGCCAGCACCTAAATAATTTACGGACATTGCACCTTTAACAGCTGCTTCACCAATTTTTTCACGTAAAGATTCATCTAAAACAGGGGAAGGAGCTTCTTCAATAAGTTTTTGATGACGACGTTGAACAGAGCAATCTCTTTCACCATAATGATAAACATTGCCATATTTATCACCAACAACTTGAATCTCAATATGACGAGGATTCTCGAGATATTTTTCTATATAAACAGCAGGATTTCCAAAAGCTGCCTCGGCTTCTGCTTGTGCGGTTATAAAAGCTTTTTCAAAATCTTTCTCTTCTTGAACAATGCGCATTCCTTTACCGCCTCCACCAGCAGATGCTTTGATGATTACTGGAAATCCGATCTCGTGAGAAATTTTAACAGCTTCCTTTAGATCTGTGACTACTCCGTCGCTTCCTGGAATAACCGGAACACCATTTTTCTTCATAGTGTCCTTAGCAAGAGATTTATCACCCATTGCAGAAATCATTTCTGCAGTTGGGCCGATAAAAACTAAGTCACTTTCAGTACATATTTCAGAAAAGTTTGCATTCTCTGCTAAAAATCCGTAGCCTGGATGAATTGCATCTGCTCCAGTTATTTGTGCGGCAGAAATAATATTTGGAATTTTCAAATAACTGTCTTTGCTGTAAACAGAACCAATGCAAACAGCTTCGTCTGCGAAGGTTACGTGAAGTGAGTCTCTATCAGCTTCGGAATAGACTGCAACAGTTTTTATACCAAGCTCTTTGCAAGCTCTGATTATTCTTAAAGCAATCTCACCTCTATTGGCAATAAGTATTTTCTTGAACACTTTTAATTTCTATAATGGTTGAATTAAAAATAATGGTTGATTATATTCAACTGGTTTACCGTTTTCAACAAGGATTTTAACGATCTTTCCATTAATATCTGATTCAATTTCATTCATTAATTTCATTGCTTCAACAATACATAAAACAGTGCCAACGGAAACAGTGTCACCAACTTGAACATAAGGATCAGCGTCAGGGGCAGGAGCACGGTAAAATGTTCCAACTATTGGTGATTTTATAGTATGGAATTTAGATTCGTCTTCAATTGATACTTCTTTTTTAACTTCAGTCTTAGGTTGTTCGGATACAGCCTGAGGAATTTGAGGCTGAACGATGTTAGGAATGGTTTGAGGAGCCGGAACAAATTGAACATTTTTTGAGAGCTTGATTTTTACTCCAGCCTCTTCTATTTCTAAATCAGTCAATTGGCTGTTTTCAAGTATTTTTATCAATTTTTTTAATTGGTTCAGATCCATAATATAATCCTTTATTTAGATTTAACTCTTTCGACGTATTCACCGGTTCTGGTATCAATTTTAAGTAAATCCCCAATTTCTATAAAAAGAGGTACGTTGACGACGGCCCCAGTTTCGAGTGTAGCTGGCTTTAGTGCGCCTGTTGCAGTGTTCCCTTTGAATCCAGGCTCTGTGTGTGATACTTCAAGATTTACAAAGATGGGTGGTTCAATAGTAATAATTTGATCACCATCAAAAAGAATTTCAATTTCTGTCCCTTCTTTGAGATAAGCTCCAGCCTCACCAAGTAACTCATAAGGAACGTTAATTTGTTCGTAAGTCTCATTATCCATTGCAACTAAAAAATCACCATCTCTATACAGATATTGATATTTTCTTCGTTCAACTCTTATTATCTCAATTGACTCGCCGGCTCTAAAGGTGTTGTCGAGAACACGACCAGTTTTTAGGTTCTTTAAAGTTGTTCTGACGAAAGCACCTCCTTTGCCAGGTTTGACGTGCAAAAATTCAACGATTTGATATGGTTCGTTCTTAAATCTTATTATTAAACCGTTTCTGAAATCTGATGTATCTGGCATAATTAATTTTAATTTAGTTCTAAGAAATATCTATCAACTTGTGCGTGAGCGTTTGATGCTTTGTAATTATCCTTTATTATTTGAAATAATTCCTTTGCTTCGTCTTTTTTATTTATTTTCATAAAATTAATTCCAGCCTGAAGTAAGTAATCAGGTCTATTAGGATTTACATCGTTTACGAAAGCTGCTTGTTTATAAAATTTGGCGGCTTTAGCATAATCCTCTTTAACTGCGTAATATGCAGCTTGGCCTGCTAATGCCGTTGCTTTTAGAAAATCATTTTTTCCATTGTAATCTTCATAATATTTCAAAGCTTTATCATATTGACCTAAAAATGCATAGGAATTAGCCAAATAAATTTTAGCTGTTTCTCCATTTTCAGTGCTTCCGAATTCATTTACAATTTCTTTAAGACCTTTAATACGTGGAGTGCCTTGTTTTCCTTCAATAGCTTCGAGATAAGAACCAGAGTCATATAGTTCCATAACTTTAGAAAGAAGTTCTCCGGCTTCTAAGTTTTTTGAGCTTCTATAGTTGTAATAAAAGTATGCGAGAGCAACTAAACCTAAAAAGATCCCTATAGCTATTAGTACCGTTCTTGAGTTTGTAGTAACATAGTCACTTACTTTATAGTATAACTCTACTAATCTATCTTGTTTAATCTCCTTTTTCGACAGTTTCTTTTTCTGCGCAAGCATTGTATTCCCTGAAATTATTAAAAATCGTGGGCAAATTTAATATTTATATGCCGAATGTTCAAAAGAATTTTTATAGTGGCTTTTATAAAAAAATGAATTGTTTTATTTCGGCTAATTCAACTTTTGTAACTTTGCAAAGTTTAAAAAAAGATTTGAGGAAATATTGAAAATCTTAAGAAAACTTTACGATTGGGTTTTACATTGGGCGGAAACACCTTATGGTTCTATAGCTCTATTTTTGTTGGCATTTGCAGAATCATCTGTATTTCCGATACCTCCAGATGCACTATTGATAGCATTAGTGCTTGGTGCAACTTCTAAAGCCTTTAAATTTGCCTTGAATTGTACAATTGCATCCGTTTTAGGTGCTTTATTGGGATATGCAATTGGTTATTACTTATGGTGGAGTTCGCCAAATGAGTTTAGTTCTGTTGCTTATTTTTTCTTTGATAATGTACCTGGATTTTCACAAAAATCTTTTTATGATGTTAAACAACTTTATGATGAATATAACTTTTGGATAGTTTTTACAGCTGGCTTTACACCAATTCCGTATAAAGTCATAACAATTTCCTCTGGTGCATTTGATATAAGTCTTTTTATTTTTATTGTAGCATCAATCATTTCCCGAGGTGCAAGGTTTTTCTTGGTTGCCTTTTTGATTTGGAAGTTCGGTCCGACCATAAAATCATTTATAGATAAGTATTTTAATTGGCTTGCAATCGCCTTTACTGTTTTGTTAATTGGTGGCTTTGTTTTAATAAAATATTTATTGTGACGATGGAAGATACTGATTGAATTAAATTCAAATTATAGACAACAAAGCTATATAATTACTTCCATTGTTGGATGAATTACGACTGATTTTTTCATTTAATTCTTCAGGTTTGATTCCATTTGCGTTGGCGATTTCAGTTAGCCATTTTTTTGTCGATTCATTTGCTGATAAATCATAAGAAATAATGTTGAGTACATCCTCTATGAAAGAAAGGGCAATTTCTTTTGATGAAAATTTAATTACTTCTTGTTTAATGTTATCATTTTGAAAAAGGTATCTAATTGTTTCCTCGTAAAAATCTTTTGAGAACCCAAGTTTATCTGAAACTTCTTGTAAAATATTTTTTTCGTGTTGATGAATTTTCCCATCCATTTTAACCGCAATGAAAAGACCTTTTAGATAATTACTCTTATCCAATTGAAGAATATTCATATTTAACCCTTGTCGATTTTATGTGATAAAAATAATAAAAGGTTTTATTGATTTTAAGGAAAGAATTTTTGTGTTTTGTTTTTAATGTTTTCAAATTAAAAGATATCATTTACCTAAAACCATTATCGTAAGATTTAATTAAAAATTCAGTTTGTATAAATTATTTTTAGTTTTGTAATTAAAATAAATGTCTATTTATTAAAAAGGGAGATTGATGTTCAAAAAAGTATTTCTGATAATAATCATAATCTTTTCGAAAATATTTTCACAGTCAGATTTTATGACGGTTTTTGAAAAATCAGGTTTTGTTGCAACATCAAATTATCAAGAAACAATGAATTTCTTCAAGCTTTTGGATGATAGTTCCGAATATGCAGAGTTTTTTGATTTTGGAGTATCTCATCAATTTCGGGAACTGAAATGTTTACTTGTTACAAAAGAAAACCGCAAATTAATTGATTTTAATTTTTCAATGGGATATAAGCCAACTGAGAAGCCAATTGTTTTAATAATAAATGGAATTCACTCCGGTGAGATTGAAGGTAAAGATGCATCAATGCTTTTGCTTAGAGAAATTTTAATAACTAAAGAAAAAGAATACTTATTAGATAGTTTGAACCTTTTAATAATACCTATTTTCAATGTAGATGGTCACGAACGAAAAAGTAAGTATAATCGAATTAATCAAAACGGACCTGAGGAAATGGGTTGGAGAACAAATGCACTTAACTTGAACCTAAATCGTGATTGGATGAAAGCCGATGCTGCTGAAATGCAGGCTATGTTATCCTTATTTTCAACTTGGTTGCCAGATTTTATTATTGATACGCATACTACTAATGGTGCTGACTATCAATATGAGGTTACTTATCAGATAGAAAAATATCAAAATATTTTTTGGGGGACATCAGATTTTCTTAAAAATGAATTTATTCCATATCTTATTTCAAACGTTGAGGACAAAGGTTTTCCAATTTTTGATTATGTGGCATTGAAAGAATGGGATAAAGGTATTGAATCAGGATTAATTGATTGGGTTACTCCGCCAAGATTGTCAACCGGATATTTTGCATTACAAAACAGACCTGCTCTCTTGGTTGAAACTCATATGCTCAAACCTTATAAAAATAGAGTTTATTCAACTAAAGCAGTTATTGAAACAACTCTTGATTTTATTTATAAAAATTCGACTAAGATCATTGATTTAAACTTTTACGCTGACGAATCAGCTATTTCTGATTTTTATCAAAAGAATAATTTCCTCCCAATCAAATTCAAATCAACAGAACAATTTGATGAAGTAGATTTTAAGGGAATAGAGTATTATAAAGAAAAATCTAACATCTCGGGTTCAGAAAAAATTGTCTATACAGGAAAGCCGAAAGATTTTAAGTTAAAATTTTATCGTTATCATAAAACAATTGATTCTGTCAAAGTGCCAAGATATTATTTAATTCCAATAGAATATCAGGAGTTGATAAAAAGAATGCAATTGCACGGAATTGAAATAAATAACACAAGTAGAGATACAATTTTAGAAGTTAAAAAATATAGATTCAAAAATGTTAAATTTGCTAACAAGCCTTATGAAAGTAGATTTATACCCTCCTTTGATATCGAGGAATTTTATGAGAAAGTTTTTATTCCTAAAGGTACATTTGTCGTTTCAACTAATCAAAGAACACTTAAGGTTATAACTAACCTGCTTGAACCAAAATCTGATGACTCTTTTGTTAAATGGGGATTTATGAACTCTATTTTTGAACAAAAAGAATATTTTGAATCTTATGTTATGGAAAAAATAGCTGAAGAAATGTTGGCAAAAGACTATAAATTAAAAGAAGAATTTGAAAATAAGCTCAAAACTGATAAAGATTTTAGAGAAAGTGCTTATGAGAGATTAAATTTCTTTTATAAAAATTCACCATACTGGGATAAAAATTTAAACGTTTATCCGATAATGATAATAGAATAAAGTTGGAATAATTATGAAAAAAAAAGCTGACAACAAGAAGAATTCTAATATTATAAAAATTGTATCTATAGTTTTAGTTTCCACTCTTATTTTATTTTTTATTACAAAGGATTTTTTTATAAAGTCAGAAACCACTATGATGGAATACACTTTCACAAAAGAAGGTGAGTTAGTTTTTACAGATTCAACAGGTAACCAGAAAGTTAAAATTGATATTGAAATTGCTGAT
This sequence comes from Ignavibacterium sp., assembly GCA_025056745.1. Taxonomy (GTDB): domain Bacteria; phylum Bacteroidota; class Ignavibacteria; order Ignavibacteriales; family Ignavibacteriaceae; genus Ignavibacterium. The sequence continues at coordinate 27,958 of JANWVQ010000137.1, read as the reverse complement.
GATGATTATCAGAGAGAACTTGGTTTGATGAATAGAAAGTCTATGCAAGAAAATCAAGGGATGTTATTCATTTTTCCTTTTGAAAGGTATCAATCTTTTTGGATGAGAAACACATTTATTTCACTGGATATGATTTTTGCTGATTCGAATAAAACTATAGTTACAATTCATAAAAACACACAAATTTTATCTGATCAAAGTTATCCGTCTTCAAAACCTGCGAAATATGTTGTTGAAGTTGTAGCTGGATTTACAGATAAATACAAAATTCAAATTGGTGATAAAATAGAATGGATTGGAAAAGTGAAACTATGAGAAGAGATGTTAAGATTGGATGATTGAATGAATGGATGATTGGATGATTGAATGAATGATTGTATTTCTTTTTGCAAATTCTTAAACTTGCGCTTGAACTTGAACCTGAACTTGAACTTAAACTTAAACTTTTAAAAACTCATCTGATATCCTTAACTAAATCAGCTCCTTCAGGAATGGGGACATAAAATCTAACTGGTCTTATATTTCCGTTTTCATCTTTCATTGCTTTTATTTTTTTCTTGATTAAAACTGAGTGTTCAATAAAAACTCCATCTTCGACAATAGTTCCGAACAAATAGCTTGTCCCTTTTATTAGAACATTTTTACCTATTCGAGTTGGATATTCATCACTTCCTGTTATATTCACACTTGATTCAATTCTTGAATTATCTCCAATTTGGATATTCCCTTTGATTATATCACTCCAAAGGATTTCGACATTGTTTCCTATTATTAAAGTTTGGTTTGGGAAGCAAGATAAATGGACCATATTTTGAATTTTAACATTTTCACCGAAGACTACATTACCATCGACAAAAACTCCTCTTCCAAAATGATTATTGTAATTCAACTTAACATTTTCACCTATATAAACTCCTTTATCAAGAGAAATATCGAGTGGAATTCCTTTTTTATCCATCTCTTCGATTTGCTCAACAACTTTTTCGTGAATGAAAAAGTCATCTGGATCAGCAATTTCGATAATATTTTTCAATCTATCGTAAACTTTTCTGCGTGCAATTGCTTCCATTTCTTTAAGGACTGTTTTATCGTTAAAGCCCATTACGACATAATCCTCCTCAGGAGAGACAGCCCCGACGGAAAATCCATTTTTATTGAAAAGATATATTAGATCAGTAATGTAAATTTCATTTTGAGCATTATCTGAGGTAAGTTGATTTATCAGTAGTTTTAATTTGTCATATTTGAATGCATAAACACCAGAGTTATATTCATTTATTTCTAATAACTCAGATTTTGTGTATCCATATTTTTTATTTTTATAATCAACTGTATAAAGTGCTTCTTCATCAAGAGCTAGAATATCTTTGTATTCAATTATTTCTATAACTTTTCCGAAATCTTCGCCAGATGATTTGCCATCAATTGTTTTTTCTTTTACCCTTACAATTCTTCCGTAATAATTTTTCTTTGGATCACCTTCATATCGACCTGTAAGAACCATCATATCACAATTTGAATTATCAAAATCATCTTTGAATTTTTTCATAGTATCACCATCGATTAATCCCATATCTCCAGGTAATACATAAACAGTTTCAAAATTTTTTTCAGATTCGATTACAGAAATAGCAACTTGAACTGCGTGACCTGTTCCTTGTTGCTCTTTCTGATAAGCAAATTTATTGAATTGTCGTTTGCCAATCACGTTCATTACATCGGCGGCTTTTATACCAACCACGACGATTGTATTACAATCTGGAATTCCACTTTTACAAGCACGATAGACTCTCTCAACAGTTGGAATTTCCCAAATTCTGTGTAACATTTTTGAGCGTTGGGATTTAATTCTTTTTCCGTGACCAGCAGCTAAAATAATTGCAAGTTCTTTTGAATGATTAAATTCATCAGATAAATGGGACAATAAAAAATCAATATCTTGCTTTTGTTGATTCATCTTGAGACCTGATTATTTGTTGATTAAAATACTTAAATCACCTGCGCCTTCTCTGATTATAACAGGCTCTTCACCGCTTAAGTCAACAATGCTTGATGGTTCAAAGCTAACATTTGATGAAGCAAGCATTAAATCGACAGAAATGTTAAAAACATTTTTTATCTCAAATATATCTGTTAAAGGTTCTCCCAATCTATTCGAAGCGGTTGTTGAGACTATTGGATTTCCAAGTCCCTCAGCAAGCATCAAAGCTATATTATGATTTGGTATTCTAATGCCAACAGTTTGTCTTTTGCTCCAAAGCTTTTTAGGTATTTCTTTTGCAGCAGGTAAAATAAATGTATAGGGACCTGGTAAAAGTTTCTTCATCAATTTGAATGAATAATCTGATACCTTGGCATATTTACTTATGTTTTTGAAATCAGAAAAGATGAAACTAAAAAGTTTGTTCTTATCTTCATTTTTAATTGATAGTAGTTTTTCAATTCCCTCTTTGTTATAGAGATCGCATCCAATACCATAAAAAGTATCTGTTGGGAAAATAATTATACCCCCATCTTTCAATACTTCAACAGCTTTGTTGATGAATCTTTGTTGTGGATTTTGCGGATGTAATTCGTAGAATTCCATAGTCTCTCTCGAATTTATTGTTAATTGATAGTAAATTTTTTACAATTAAAATTAAACACTTTCAGATAATGATTGAAATAATAAAAAAAATTTTAAGCAGATTAAAATTCCCTTTTTAATTATCAATTAAATTATGAATAAAAGTAACTAAAATTTACTTTAAAATAAGTGTTGATTTAATTTAGCACTGTGTTTAACCAATTTAATATCTCTTCCAGAGCTGTTTTAGAAAAAGTCTCTTCAATTTTTCCATATTCTGATATTGCTCCAGTTTCCGCAGTTTGAAATAGATGATTTAATCCTTTTAATTCAATTACTTTGAAATTATTATTCCCAGCCTTCATCAAAGCTTTCTCAATAGCAGAAAGGTTTTCTTTTGGTGGAACTTGTGCATCTTTTTCTCCATTTAGAACAAGAACTGGTATTTTAATTTTTTCTAAATAATTAGTTGGATTGAATCGAAGAAAATTTCTATACCAATCTGACATAATAACTTTAACTTGTTGATCAATTACATTTTCGATGTTTTCTTTTGATTCCTTTGATAATTCAGGAATTTCATCAAAAGCCTCGGAGATAATTTTTTTAATTTCTGCTTCAATTTCTTGATTTGGTTTATCAGATTTCAAAAGTTCAATAAGACTCTTTTGACTTTTCAGTGATTTATTAATTTCATCTACAGGTCTTCCTTCAAGCTTAGCGATAATTTCACTTTGTAAAAGAATCAACTCATCTCCGGGAATACCAACTCCGGCAAGCATAACTAAAAAATTAATATCATTTGGATTTTGAACGGCAGCAATCATAGCAATCATTCCGCCTTCACTATGTCCGATTAAACCAATCTTGTTCGTATCGATTTTACTATGTGCTTTTAAGAATTTAATTGCAAAAAGAACATCCTCAGCAAAATCATAAGTTGTCGCTTTGGAGAAATCTCCAGTTGATGCTCCAACACCTCTATCATCATATCTTAAAACAGCAAAACCATTTTTAGTTAAAAAATCTGCAATTACTAAAAAAGGTTTATGTCCGAAAATCTCTTCATCTCTGTTTTGAGGCCCTGAACCACTTATTAGAATAACTGCTGGGAATTTTTCACCTTCTTTGGGATAAGTGAGAGTTCCAGATAAGTAAATCTCTGATTTTTCGTTTTCTACTAAAACTTCCTCTACATTATAAGGGAATGGTGGTTTTGGCTCTTGTGGTCTTTTTAGACCAGAATAATTTTCAGAATAATTCAAAGTCAGATCGAGTGAACTACCTGACTGTTTCCAAAAACCTTCAATTTTTCTTTCGTCCCAATTTATCTTGCCATTAAAAATTCCATTAACGACCGGAACTTCTATTAATAAAGAATCATCCTTTACTGATACATTTCCGCAAGGAATATCTTTCACTCCTTGATCAGGACTATCAAGAAGCGCAGAATATTTCTGTTGCTCTGATTTGCTTATTTTGAAGGCAACTGTTAATTCGTTTCCATTGGGTAATTTTAATTTTCCAACCCAATTACCAGATAAATCTATATCTTGAGGAAAGATGATAGTTTGAGAAAGAAATAGAGAGATTAATAAGATATAAAGATATTTCATTTTATTGCTCTTAAAATTTTCTAATTATCCAAAATATTAATGAAAGAATGATACTAATTAAAATCATTGAAACAATAGGGAAGTAAAATTTAAAGTTAGGTTTTTCTATGACGATGTCTCCAGGTAGTCTAAATAATGGAATTTTGGAAATAAATGGAAAGAACAAACCAATCAAAACAACTATCAAGCCTAATACAATTAAATATTTCTGAATGTTGCTCATAATTCAATACCTCCTAATTCTACAAGACCATTTAAGAAATCACTAAGAAAAATTCAAAGTTACTATTGGACATTATTTCGTCAATAAAAGATAAAATTAAATTCAAGTGTAATTAAAATAAAATAATTTCAATGGTAATAATTTAGACCCCGAAAATGATAATTTCAATATTTAAGATGTAATAAATTATGTGCATAAAATCAGAGATTAAAGCGCTTTAAGGCCACCAATCCTATGAATAGATTTTTTTCTTTTTTATTGGTTAATGAACAAAAAGCATAGAATATTATATTTCATAATAAAAAATTTTTTAACATAAAATTGATAACCATTTTAATTCAAAAAATTGGCAATAAAACTATATCATTTTTCCAAGAATTTGGGCAAGTTTCCATTTTACTATGGAACATAATTAAGTATATGCCACAGGTCCCTCGAAGTAAAAGATTAATCTTATATCAAATGGAGCACGTTGGAGTGAACTCTCTTCCTTTAGTTTTAATTATTGCCGTTTTCACTGGCGCTGTAGCAGCTTGGCAGGCAGCCTATCAATTAAAAGGCATCGCGCCACTTTCTTTTTTGGGTGCTGCAACAAGTAGAGCAATTATTACAGAACTTGGCCCTGTTCTAACTGGAATTGTTATTGCTGGAAGAGTAGGTGCTTCAATCGCTGCTGAAATAGGCACAATGAAAGTAACAGAACAAATTGACGCACTTGAGACGATGGGAATAAGTCCAATAAGATTTTTGGCAATGCCAAGATTTTTAGCTGCAATTTTTATGATGCCAATTTTGGTAATTTTTGCAAATCTCATCGCAGTCTTGGGAGCATATATTGTTTCAAATTATTTCCTTGGCGTTTCTTTCGCAGTTTTTTTTAATTCAGTTAAAAGATTTTTTGAAATGTGGGATTTAATTGCCGGGCTTATTAAAACAATATTTTTTGGAGGGGTTACTTCGCTTTTAGGCTGTCACATTGGATTTAAAACAGAAGGTGGGGCTGAAGGAGTTGGTTTAGCTACTATCCGTTCTTTTGTTATTTCATCTGCCTTAATTCTCATTTTGGACTATTTGCTCTGGATGTTAATCTTTTAGCATAAGTTCATATTTATTTTCTCTGTATTTTTGAAATGTAAAAGGTAAAAGTCTTATAGCTTTATAATTATAAAATTATCAAAAAATTAGAAGGACCTTCTATGAAAAACATATCTTATAACATCAAGCCTCGCACAGAAAAGATTAACCTTCCCGATAAATTAGGATTTGGAATTTACTTCACCGACCATATGTTTGAAATGGATTTCACTCCGGAAAAAGGCTGGCATAATGCCTCAATTCACCCGCTGAATAACTTCTGTTTGCATCCTGCTACATCCTTTATTCACTATGGTCAGTCGATCTTTGAAGGGTTAAAGGCATTCAAAACTGTTGATGGTCAAATTCAAATATTCAGACCCGATGTTCATATTGAAAGAATGAATAACTCAGCCAGAAGATTATGTATGCCCGAAGTAGATAATAATTTTGTCCTTGAAGCAATGAAAGAACTTATAGCGATTGATAGTGATTGGATTCCAACAAAAAGAGGAGAAGCTTTGTATATAAGACCATTTATGTTTGGAAAGGAACCTGTTTTAGGTGTAAGGCCATCGAGAGATTACAAATTTATAATCATACTTTCTCCTGTTGGAGCATACTATCCTGAGGGATTTAAACCTGTTAAAATCTTAGCGCAAGATAAATATGTTAGAACAATTCGAAAGGGTCTTGGTGATTGCAAAACCTCTGCTAACTATGCAGCGAGTTTACTTGCTGCCGAAGAAGCCAAAGAAATGGGATACACTCAAGTTTTATGGTTAGATGGAGTTGAACAAAAATACATTGAGGAAGTTGGAACAATGAACATATTTATTCACTTTAAAGATGAGATAGCAACTCCTATGCTGACTGGTTCTATTCTTCCCGGGGTTACGAGAAGATCAGTGATTCAAATATTAAAAGAATGGGGATATAATGTAACAGAAAGGTTGATCTCAATGCAAGAAGTTATAGATGCTTATGATAGTGGAAATTTAATTGGAATTTTTGGAACTGGAACAGCTGCAATTATTTCTTCCTTGGAGTTATTAACTTATAAAGATAAGCGTATGGTAATCAATAATGGTGAAGTTGGAGAGCTAGATTTAAAGTTGTTTAATGAGCTTACAGATATCCATACCGGTGAAAAAGAGGACACAAGAAATTGGGTCTTTAAAGTCGAGAAGAAAGAAATTTTAGTTTAATCCAAAAAGCTGCTTTAAGGATATAAGGTTCTTAGAGCAGCCCCACTATATTATAAAGAATGATTTTAATATCATTATTCCAATAGCGAAAGTAAAAACTGATCCAATTGTTGAAATCAAAATTATATGTCCAGCCAGTTTACCATTTGCTCCCATTGCTTCTGCCATAATAAAACTTACTATTGCTGTTGGCGAGGCGAAAAGAACGAAAAGTATAACCAAATCTTCACCTTTGAAATTAAATAGATATCCAATAAATGTAAAAACCAAAGGAATTATAATAATCTTTATTAGTGAAGCTGAAATAGCTAAAGTAGGAGTTTCTTTTATTTCTTTAAGATTTAATGAACCGCCAATACCAATAAGCGCAAGTGGTAATGCTAAATCAGATAACAATTTTCCAGATTCAGAGATAGGTTTAGGTAACTTTAAGCTCCAGTAGGAAAAAATTAAACCTATTACAACTGCTATTATCAGTGGATTAATTAAAATTTCATTTAATATTTCTTTCAGCTGAAGATTCTCTTTCTTTCGTTGAGGAAAAGTTAGAACTATTACAGCTAAAATATTGTAAAGGGGAAGAACAAAAGCCAAAAGTATTGATGCTTTGCCAAGAGAATTTTTACCAAGTAAATGAGATATGATTGCAAATCCAATTATTGCAAAGTTACTTCTGAAAGCACCTTGAATGAAAGAACTTCTATCTTTGGTGTTTTCAATAAAAGGGATGGAAAATATCCAAATTAAAATGAAAGAGCTAATCGTGGCAAGATAGATAAATCCAATCAACTCAAAGTTTACTACTTGCTTTAAATTTAATGATGATACCTGCATAAAAATCAATACAGGCATTGAGATATTGAAAGCAAACTTTGAGGTTACAGATACAAAATTTTCATTAATAAAATTTAGTTCTTTTGAAATATATCCAACTAATATTAAAATGAAAACGGGGGCAACAACATTTAATGAAAAAAGAAAATTATCTATCAAGCACTAATTTTTTCTTGCTTTGTTTCGGTTTTCTTAGATTCTTTTGAATTACCGTTTGATTTATTTTTATAATCTGTTTGATAAAAACCAGAGCCAGTAAAAATAATTCCAGCCCCAGAACCTATTAATCTTTTTAATTGCCCATTACAATTTGGACATTGAGTTAAAGGTGCTTCTTTAATTGATTGAAAAATTTCAAAAGTTTCATTGCACTGAAGACATTTGTAATCATAGTTTGGCATATTGTTTCCCTATTTTGTTCCTTTTAATTCACAAAATTTGCATATTTTTGATGAACAATAATACACAAAAGTTTCATACATTATGAAAAATTTTTTAATAGTAATCACTTTGTTATTTGTAATAAATGGTTGCATAAATTACGAACAAAAAACTTACATCTATCCTGATGGTTCGGGTAATATGGAAATTCATTATTGGATGAAAGCAACAGATAGTTCCTCGCTTGCTTATCTTTCTAAGCTTAATATCTTTGTTTCAGACTCTGTGAAAAAAGAATTTCAAGCATCATTTATAAATAATCTTGAAGTCATCTCATACTCTGATTCAACTGATTCAACAATGAACACAAAGATAAAGTTCGAGTTCACTAACATTGATTCACTTAATCTCATAAGGTCTTTTTCACAATATAGATTTTCTTTGACAGATGGAGCTTCAGGACAAAAAGTTTTTTCTCAGTTTATACCACCATTGACTTCTGGTTTTGGTTTTGATTCTCATAATTATAAAATCAAATATGTTTATACTTTTCACGGTGATATAATTTTTCACAATGCTACTTCAGAAGATAAAAGACAATTAATCTGGGAATATAATTATTCTGAAATTGGAAATGGAAAAACAATTTCGGTGACATTTAAACCATTCAAAATCAAGGAAACACCAATTTGGATATACATACTTGCCTCTATAGTTTTTCTTGTAGTGGTATTTTATCTCTTCAGAAAAAAAAGAGATTAAACTCTAATATTGAACTCGAAATTTTCAAATTCATATCAAAGGATTAAACTATGAAAAGAATATTTCTTTTTTCTATTCTTTTTATCGTTATCTCAAATTTGATTTTATCACAAGAATCCAAGAGAGATGATAAAAATTCGTATAAGTCAGCAACATTCAACGGTCTAAAATTTCGTTCATTAGGTCCTGCGGTTACATCAGGTCGAATTAGTGATTTTGCTGTTAATCCAAACAACATTCACGAATATTATGTTGCTGTTGCCTGTGGGAACGTTTGGAAAACTACAAACTCTGGAACTACGTGGACACCGATTTTTGAAAATTACGGCTCTCATTCAATAGGATGTTTAGCTTTAGATCCAAATAATCCTAATGTTTTATATGTTGGAACTGGAGAGAATAATTCTCAACGAAGCGTCTCTTGGGGAGATGGCGTTTATAGAAGTGAAGATGGTGGAAAAAGTTTTAAAAACATTGGCTTACAGAAGTCTGAGCACATTGCGAAAATTTTAATTGATCCTAGAGATAGCAAGGTCATTTATGTAGCCGCTCAAGGTCCTCTTTGGGGTCCCGGGGGGCAAAGAGGATTATATAAATCAACTAATTACGGTGCTACTTGGGATTCAGTTTTATACATTAGTCCAAACACTGGAGTAACAGATGTTGTTATGGATCCAAGAAATCCTGATGTTCTCTATGCAGCTTCATATCAAAGAAGAAGACACGTGTGGACGTTATTAAATGGAGGACCTGAAAGCGCAATCTATAAGACGACTGATGCAGGAAAAACTTGGACAAAACTTACAAATGGATTACCTTCGGTTGATATTGGAAGAATTGGTTTAGCAATATCTCCAGTCAATCCAGATTATATATATGCAATTATTGAAGCAGCATACGATGAAAGTGGATTTTATCGCAGCACTAACCGTGGAGCAAGTTGGGAAAAAATGAGTAATTATAAAAACGTTAGTCCACAATATTACTCTGAAATTTATGCCGACCCTAAACAATTAGATAAAATTTATGTAATGGATACATACTCTCAAGTAACAACTGATGGTGGAAAAACATTCACTCCAATTACAACAAAAGGAAGACACGTTGATGACCACGCTTTATGGATAAATCCAAATAACACAAATCACTATCTCATCGGTGGAGATGGTGGTATTTACGAAACTTTTGATGGTGGAAATACTTTTCATTTCAAAGATAATTTACCAATCACTCAGTTCTACAGAATCAGTGTTGATAACTACGAACCTTTTTATCGTGTAATGGGTGGAACTCAGGATAACAATAGTATGATTGTTCCTTCACGCACAATTAATGAAGAAGGAATTGTAAATGCAGATTGGATCCCCCTCGTTGGCGGAGATGGTTATGAAGCATTAACAGATCCAACAAATCCAAATATTATTTATTGTCTCTGGCAATATGGTGGACTTACCAGACACGACCTACAAAGTGGTGAAATTATGAGTATCAAACCTCAAGAAAAAGCTGGTGAGGAGCCTTATAGATGGAATTGGGATACTCCTCTGATGATAAGTCCTAATAATCCAAATGTTATTTACACTGCTGCTAATAAAGTTTTCAAAAGCACTGATAAAGGAAATTCTTGGGAAGCAATAAGTGATGATTTAACAAGAAGAATTGACAGAAATAAACTTCCTGTTATGGGAAGAATTTGGAGTGTTGATGCAGTTGCTAAAAATGCTTCAACTTCTTTTTATGGAAATATTGTTTCTTTAACGGAATCACCATTAGTAGAAGGACTATTATATGTTGGTACGGATGATGGGTTAATTCAAGTTACAGAGGATGGTGGCAAAAATTGGCGTAGAATAGATAAATTCCCTGGAGTTCCAGAAACTACTTACGTATCCTGTTTATATGCCTCACGTTTTGATGCAAATACAGTTTATGCAACTTTCGATAATCATAAAAAATCAGACTTTAAACCTTATATTTTAGTTAGTAAAGACAGAGGCAAAAGTTGGCAATCAATAACTGGCGATTTAAAAGAACCTTTTGTAGTTTATTCAATAATTCAAGATCATAAAAATCCTGAATTACTTTTTATTGGAACTGAATTTGGAGTGTTCTTTACAATTAATGGTGGTAAAAATTGGATTCAGCTAAAAGGAAATTTCCCAACTCAATCAGTTAGAGACATTGACATTCAAAGGCGAGAAAATGATTTAGCAGTTTCAACTTTTGGTCGAGGATTTTATATCTTAGATGATTATTCACCCTTACAGCAGATTAATGAGAAAACCCTGATTGATGAAAATTATAAATTATTCGATGTAAAAGATGCGTGGATGTTCATTTACAGAAATGCAACTTTTAATGCTCTTGGTTCTTCTTTCTTCAAAGCTGAAAATCCGCCATTTGGTGCAACATTTACTTATTACGTTAAAGAAGCACCTAAAACGTTAAAAGAGCAAAGAAAAGAAAAAGAAAAGGAACTAGTCAAAGAAGGCAAACCAGTTTTCTATCCTTCTTGGGATGAATTGCGTAAAGAAGATGATGAAGAAAAACCATATTTACTTTTTACAATTTATGATGAAAACGAGAATGTAATTAGAAAATTAAAAACAGACGTTAAGTCAGGAATAAATAGAATCACTTGGGATTTGAGATATGCATCAACTAATCCCGTTAAAAATGCAACGGAAGAAAATGCAAGTGGATATCCTGTAATGCCAGGTAAATATAAAGTTAGAATGTCAGTTTGGATAAATGGAAAAATGACTTGGCTTTCTGAACCAAAAGAATTTGAAGCAAAAGTTTTAAATAATGTAACTCTGCCCGCTCAAAATCGAGCTGATTTAGTTGCTTTCCAAAGAAAAGTTTCAGAGTTGAATAGACAAGTTCGTGCAGCAATAGAATTATCGAATGATTTGAAAAACAAATTAGAAATAATTAGAACCACCTTGCTAAGAACGGAAAATGTCCCTATTTCTCTTTTTGAAGAAATAAGTAGAATGCAACTTGAAAATAAAAATCTTTACAGAAAGTTAACAGGAGATGAAGTTATTGCAAATAGAAATGAACCTACTTACCCAAGTATATCCGATAGATTGGGTGAAGTAACTTATGGAATGTGGCAAACAAGTTCAGCACCTACTAAAACTTATTTAGATAATTACAAAATAGCTTCAGATGAATTTGCAGATGTTTTGAAAGCTTTGAAAAAATTATCAGAAACAGATCTCAAAAATTTAGAAAATGAATTGGACAGACTGAAAGCTCCCTGGACTCCAGGAAGATTTTTGAAATTCGAATAAATTTAGTGTAATAATTTTAGGAAAGTTATTTAGGGGTATAAGTAAAATGAAAAAAAATGGAAATGGAAACATTGAAAATGGTTCTATCTTTTTCACAGATAAAGAAGACTATTCCACTTATTCAATATCTAATCGTTTCAAGGAGCATTTAGAATTTACCCTTGTTAAAGATAAAGTTACTGTAACAAAGGAGGATGCATACTATGCACTTTCATTATCTGTGAGAGACAGACTTGTAAGAAGATGGTTGAGAACTCAGAGAGAAATTTTTAATCAAGACTCAAAAAGAGTTTATTATTTATCCCTTGAATATTTAATGGGACGTCTTTTAGGAAATTATCTGATTAATTATGACTTCTATGAACAATGTAAAAAAATCCTTGCTGAAGAAGGATATGACCTTGAAGAAATTATGGAATATGAAAATGATATGGGCTTAGGCAACGGAGGATTAGGAAGACTTGCCGCTTGCTATCTAGACTCAATGGCAACATTAAATTTACCTGCTTTTGGTTATGGAATTAGATATGAGTATGGAATATTTAATCAAGAGATTGAAAATGGTTATCAAGTTGAATATGCTGATGACTGGCTAAAGAATGGAAATCCTTGGGATATAATGAGAAGAAATCTTCAATATAGAGTTAAGTTTTACGGAAGAGTTGAAAGAAAAAATTATCCTGATGGTTCATATTGCTTTGATTGGGTCGATACAGAAGATGTTATGGCAGTTGCTTATGATGTTCCTGTCCCGGGTTATAAAACTAAAACAGTTAATAACCTCCGACTCTGGCAGGCAAAAGCTCATACGGAATTTGAATTTCAGGATTTCAATAAAGGTAATTACGTTGAAGCAGTTGCAAAGAAAAATGATTCAGAAGTAATATCAAAAGTTCTTTACCCAAATGATACCTATGTTGAAGGAAAATTTTTAAGATTGAAACAACAATACTTTTTCGTATCTGCTACTTTGCAAGACATCATAAGAAAATATAAAATTAATCATAAGAACTTTAATGAATTTCCAGACAAAGTTTGTATTCAATTAAACGATACTCACCCCGTAATTGCAATTCCAGAACTGATGAGAATATTAATCGACAAAGAAAAGCTCAGTTGGGAGAAAGCTTGGGATATTACAACGAGAACTTTCGCATATACAAACCATACAGTTGTTCCTGAGGCATTGGAGGAATGGAGTGAAAAAATATTTGGTGAACTTTTGCCTCGTCATCTTCAAATTGTTTATGAGATTAATAGAAGATTTTTAGAGGAAGTAAAGAAGAAATATACTACTGATGAAGGCGTTCTCTCAAAACTTTCTATAATCTCACCTGGTGACGACAAAAGAGTTAGAATGGCTAATCTTGCCATTGTCGGCTCTTTTGCGGTTAATGGAGTAGCTGAACTTCATACGAAAATTCTAAAAGAAAGAATATTTCCTGACTTTAATAAAATTTATCCTAAAAAATTTATTTGCATTACTAATGGAATTACGCCTCGCAGATGGTTGAGATACGCTAATCCAAAACTATCTGAATTAATAACTTCAAAGATTGGTGATGAATGGATTAGAGATTTAACTCATATCAAGCAAATTGAAAATTTTGTCAAAGATGAAGACTTTAAGAAGCAATGGAGAGAAATAAAAGCTCAAAATAAAAAAGCTCTTATTGAGTTAATTGAAAAAGAAAATAAAGTCAAAGTAAATCCAAAATCTATTTTCGATGTCCAGATAAAAAGATTCCACGAATACAAAAGACAACTGCTAAATGTTCTGCACGTAATAACTTTATATAACCGAATAAAAGAAAATCCACGTGCTAAATTTGTCCCTCGCACGGTTATCTTTGCTGGTAAATCAGCACCAGCATATTATCAAGCTAAAATGGTTATCAAGTTAATAAATGCTGTTGCGGATGTTGTAAATAATGATCCAGAAATTGGTGATAAACTAAAAGTAGTTTTTCTGAAAAATTATTCTGTTTCATTAGCTGAAAAAATAATTCCAGCTGCTGATTTATCTGAACAAATCTCTGTCGCCGGACTTGAAGCAAGCGGAACAGGGAATATGAAGTTTGCTCTTAACGGTGCTTTAACAATAGGAACTTTAGATGGTGCTAATGTTGAAATTTGTGAAGAAGTCGGTCAAGAAAATATCTTCATCTTTGGACTTAAAGCAGAGGAAGTCGTTGAACTTAAAGCAAAAGGCTACGATCCCAAAAAGTATTATTATGAAAATCCTGAACTTAGAAAGGTAATAGATATGATTTACCTTAACTATTTTAATCCAAAAGAACCCGGAATTTTTAATGATATGATATTTGGACTTTTGAATGTGGACTATTACTGCAATTTAGCTGATTATCAATCTTACATTGAATGTCAGGAAAGAGTATCAAAAGAATGGTTAGATAAAGATGCTTGGACAGTTAAATCAATTCTAAATGTGGCTCGCGTGTCGAAATTTTCTTCTGATCGCTCAGTCAAAGAGTATGCTGAAAAAATATGGAAAGTAAAACCTTTAATAATGAATAATTCATATTAATAAGGAGAAAAATGTCTTACGAAATACATCCTCACGTAAAAATTGGACACATTCATTTGACAGTTTCAGATTTAGAAAAGTCATTATCATTTTATAAAGATATTTTAGGATTTAATATTACAGCTACATTTAATAACTCAGCGGTGTTTCTATCATCAGGAAATTATCATCATCATATTGCACTGAACACTTGGGCTGGGAAAGGTGCTCCACCACCTCCAAAAGGTACCACAGGGCTTTATCACTTTGCTATTTTATATCCAAATAGAAGAGAGCTTGCAAAAATCTTTAAAAGAATTTGGGAATTGAACTACCCAATTGAAGGGGCATCTGATCACGGAGTCTCTGAATCTATTTACCTGCGTGATCCAGATGGAAATGGAGTTGAATTATATGCTGATAAGATGCCGGAATATTGGCCAAGAGACGAAAATGGAAACGTAGTTATGGTTACAAAATCATTAGATGTTAAAAGTCTTTTATCGGAGTTAGATTAAATGATAGAAAAATTAAAGAAAATTCTTTTCGGTGAACAGGAAAACAACATATCTCAACCAGAAACACAAAAAGATGAAGATAAAAAACACAAATTAGAAGTTGCTACTTGTGCATTGTTTATTGAGTTGGCAAAAGCTGATGGTAATTTCTCAAATGAAGAAAGAGACTTTATCATATCAACTATGAAAGAATGTTTCAAATTAAATGAATCAGAAGTTGAAGCAATGATAGAATTAGCTGAGCAAAAAGTAGAAAAAAGTATAAGCATTTATGAATTTACAACTGAATTAAATGAACTCTTAAATCAATCTGAAAAAGAATCTGTAATTAAAAATCTCTGGCGTCTGATTTTTATGGATAAGAAATTGAATACTTATGAAGATAGCCTAATAAAAAAGATTGCCTCAACTTTGAATTTAGAACATAAAACCATAATTGAATTGAAACTCCAAGTTAAAAAAGAATTGAATATTGAATGAATCTTATTGTCTTCATTAAAAATTACATAAATATATAAGCTAATAGTTCAAATAAACAAGATTTAATTAAATTTTTAAGAAAAAAGTTTATCCTCGAATCAAAAATTTGAGAATTTTCAAATGTCATTTTGAACTTCTAAAAATTCAATATCCAGAATATTTTTACATTCAAAAGGTTGAGAATCCTGTCAATAATTAGTATTTTTGTTTGATTCAAAAGGAGAAATTATATGGAATTTAGGGTAAACAGCAGAAACCTTGAAAAACTTTTGTCTAAAGTAATTCCAGCTATTCCGTCAAAGACGCCGATGACTATTTTGACTAATTTTTTATTTGATATAAACGATGGACTTTTAACTGTCTATGCTACTGATTTGGAAGTTTCCATTAAATCTCAAATGGACATTGCTTCTGATAAAAATAAACAATTTGTTGTCCCTGCTAAATTATTATTTGATACAATCAGAGAATTTCCTGACACTATCGTTACTATTTCTCTTGAGAATAATCAACAATTAAAATTAAAAACTGATCGAGGAACTTATAATCTGAATTATTTCGAAACCAAAGATTATCCTGAAATTCCAGTTATAGAAAGTGGAAATGAAATAATCATATCTGCCGATGATCTTAACAGAGCTTTTAACATTACCTCTTTTGCTGCAAGTGATGAAGACATTAGACCAGCAATGACAGGTATTTTACTTGACTTTGCTGAAGATGGATTGAGATTTGTCGCAACTGATGGACACAGATTAGTTAAATACTTAAAAAAATCATATCAAACTGAACTTCTTGAAAGATATATCATACCGAGAAAAGCGATACATATTATTTCAAAGTTTTTAACTGATAGTGAGGTCAAGATTAATCTCACAAAAAATCTTGCTTCATTTAAATTCTCTGATATTGAATTAGTCACTAAGCTGATAAGTGATAAATATCCTAATTACAATAGTGTAATTCCACTGGAAAATGAAAATTTATTGACAATCAATCGTGCTGATTTATTATCTACAATTAGAAGGATGATGGTCTTTGCAACGGAGGGAAATAAACAAATAAAATTAAATATTAACTCAACTGATTTAAGTATCTCAATAGAGAATGTTGATACATCAGCAAGTGCAACAGAGACAATTGATTGTGAATATAATGGTGAGCCAATGGTTATAGGTTTTAATGTGTTCTACTTAAATGATATTGTTACTCACATAGACTCTGAAAAATTAATTTTCAAACTTCATTCTCCAACTAAAGCCTGTTTAATTGAACCAGGACAAACTTCGGAAAATGAAGAGATTTTGATGTTGTTAATGCCGGTGCGATTAAATAATTAAAAATGTTTCTTTCTTCTTTATCAGTATCAAATTTTAGAAAACACATCAATGCGAGTTTTCAATTTTCTGAAGGATTAAATTATATAGTCGGTCAAAACAGTGTTGGAAAAACCTCCGTTCTTGAAGCGATTCACTACTTATGTTCGACTAAAAGTTTATTTGCAAAGGATAGCGAAGTGGTTAGTTTCAATGCTGATAATTTTACTGTGGAGGGAATGTTTAGAAATAAAAATGTAAATAAAGTTAGAGTTTACTTTAGCATTTTGGAAAATAAGAAATATTTTATTTTGAACGGAAAACAAATTAACAAATCAAGTGAGATTATTGGTAAGTTCCCTTTTGTTACTCTTACTCCTGATGATCATAAAATAACTTTAGGAACGCCTTCAGACAGGAGAAAATTTTTCGACTCTGTATTCTCTCAAGCTAATAAAACGTATCTTGATTATTTAATTGATTATAACAAAATATTAAAACATCGTGCAGTAATTTTGACCCAATTATCAGAAAGAAAAACTCCATCTCTTCTAGATGAATTGGATTCTTGGACAGAAAATCTTGTTGATAAAGGCTCGCAAATAATTAAATACAGAAAAAAATTTTTGGAAGATTTTAACTCCTATCTGTTGAATTCCTACATCGAAATAATGGGCGAAAAAGAAATACCATCAATTAGATATCAAACCATTTCAAATGAGAAAGTCTTCGATGAAAAAACGGTATTAAAGAAATTAATAAATGAAAATCAACATCAGGAAATTATAAGAAATACAAATTTATTCGGTCCGCATAGAGATGATTTTGTATTTGAAATAAATGGTATAAATCTTAAAAAGTTTGGTTCTCAAGGTCAAAATAAAACTTTTCAAATATCATTGAAGTTCGCTGAGTTTTTTTACTTAAAAGAATTTAACGAAGAAACGCCAATTTTCCTGCTTGATGATGTTTTCGGAGAGCTTGATAGTTTTCGTTCAAAAAAAGTAAGTGAATATCTTCAAAAAGTAGGACAGGCTTTTATAACTTTAACTGATTTGTCTAATATGAGCTTTCTTTCTAAGTCAAATTCAGATTTAATAATTAATCTTAATTAAAAAATGACAAACGAATTCAAAAGTATTGCTGATATAATAAACTCAACTCCTGAATTGGTTCACATAAAAAAAATTATTGAAGAGAAAAATGTTGAGCAGGATTTCTATAAAATCTTTCCTGAATTAAAGATGTTGGTTAAATCTGTTAGATATTCAAAAAACATATTAAAGCTTTCAATTGAAAATTCTGCTTTAAGAACAGAGCTCAAATTTCGTGAAACGGAAATAATTAAAAAAATTAATGAATATTATCAAGATGAAAAAGTAAAAAGAATTCAATTTTCAAATAAATAGGTTAATTAATATGAGCGTAAACAATTCAAATGATTATAGTGCAAAAAATATAAACGTCTTAAAAGGACTTGAAGCAGTTCGTAAAAGACCAGCAATGTATATTGGAGATGTCGGGACTCGTGGTTTGCATCATCTAATAAATGAAGTTGTTGATAACAGTATTGATGAAGCACTCGCTGGATTCAATGACAGAGTTATTGTAATATTAAATAAAGATGGTTCCTGCACTGTCGAAGATCGTGGAAGAGGAATCCCAGTTGATATTCATCCAACGGAAAAAAAATCAGCCTTAGAAGTTGTAATGACAGTACTTCACGCCGGAGGCAAATTCGATAAAAGTAGTTATAAAGTTTCCGGTGGACTCCACGGAGTCGGTGTATCCGTAGTAAATGCTTTGTCAGAATGGTTGAAAGTTGAAGTTCGAAGAGATAATAAAATTTATTTTCAGGAATATCGAAGGGGAGTCCCAGTAGAAAATGTTAAACAAATCGGGACATATAAAGGTGAACATACTGGAACAAAAATTACTTTTCTACCTGATAAAACAATATTTAAAACCACCAAATTTAACTTTGAAACAGTTGCTGAAAGAATGAGAGAACTTGCATATCTGAATAAAGATGTTACAATGATTTTGAAAGATGAAAGGGATGGTTCTGAAGAAACTTTCAGATTCAAAGGTGGTTTGATAGATTTCGTTAAATATCTTGATGAACAGAGAACTCCACTACACAAACCAATTTATATTGAAGGCGAAAGAGATAACACTCCTGTTGAAGTAGCCTTTGAATACAGCGATTCATTCTCTGAAAATGTTCATACTTATGTGAACAACATCAACACCATTGAGGGTGGAACTCATCTAATAGGCTTCAGAACTGCATTAACCAGAACCTTGAATAATTATGCTTATAAAAATGGACTTATTAAAGAAAATAGTAAAATCACTCTAACAGGCGACGATTTTAGAGAGGGATTGACTGCAGTTATCTCTGTTAAAGTATTAGAACCACAGTTCGAAGGACAAACCAAAACTAAATTAGGAAACAGCGAAGTAAAATCGATTGTTGAAACTATTGTCGGAGAAAAACTTTCTGAATACTTAGAAGAAAATCCATCTGTTGCTAGAAAAATTATTGAAAAATCCCTTAAAGCTGCTGAAGCAAGAGAAGCAGCTCGTAAAGCTAGAGAATTAGTAAGAAGAAAAAATGCATTAGATTCATTACACTTACCAGGCAAATTAGCTGATTGCTCGATTAATGATCCAGAGCATTGTGAAATTTATATCGTTGAAGGTGATTCAGCTGGTGGAAGTGCTAAACAGGGAAGAGACAGAAGATTTCAAGCTATTCTTCCAATTAAAGGTAAAATATTAAATGTTGAAAAAGCTAAACTGAATAAAGTTCTTGAGAATCAGGAAATTCAGGCTATTATTGCAGCTATTGGTGCCGGTATCGGTGAAGATTTCGACCCTTCCAAAGCAAGATATGGCAAAATAATTTTAATGACTGATGCTGATGTAGATGGTAGTCATATTAGAACATTGCTCTTAACATTTTTCTATCGTCATATGAAAGAACTTATTACGATGGGCAAAGTTTACATTGCTCAACCACCTTTGTATAAAGTCAAAAAAGGTAAAGAAGAAGTATATGCCTATGATGATGAGGAATTAGAACAAATTCTGAAAAGATTCAAAGCTGACTCAAAAATTAAAACAAAATCTCCTGAGTCTAATGAAGAAGTAGAAGTAGATGAAGAAGGACATCCAAAAGGAATTGTTATAACTCGATATAAAGGACTTGGAGAGATGAACCCAGAACAATTGTGGCAAACTACAATGAATCCTGAAACAAGAACTATTTTACAAGTAAATTTAGAAAGTGCAGCAGCAGCTGATAAAATATTTGAAACTTTGATGGGTGATGCCGTTGAACCAAGAAGAGAATTCATAGAAAAACACGCGAAGTATGCAAACCTTGATGTTTAATTCAATTAATTAATCAGAAATAAATAATAAAAGAAAATGACAACAATGTTTGAAAAAATAGTACCTGTTACTTTAGAAGAGGAAATGAAATCCTCTTACATTGATTATGCAATGAGTGTTATTGTAGCTCGTGCATTGCCAGATGTTAGAGATGGACTTAAACCAGTTCACAGAAGAGTTCTATATGGAATGCACGAATTAGGTTTGGCTTATAACAGACCATTTAAAAAATCTGCAAGAATTGTCGGAGAAGTTTTAGGTAAATATCATCCACACGGAGATAGTGCAGTTTACGACACGATGGTTAGAATGGTTCAGGATTTCTCTTTAAGATATCCTTTGATTGATGGACAAGGAAATTTTGGCTCGATTGATGGCGATTCTCCTGCAGCAATGAGATATACAGAAGCTCGTCTCGCAAAAATATCTGAAGAACTATTAAGAGATCTTGACAAAAACACTGTTGACTTCGGTCCTAATTTCGATGATTCATTACAAGAACCATTAGTTCTACCATCTTACTTACCTAATCTTTTAGTTAATGGTTCGAGTGGTATTGCTGTTGGAATGGCTACAAATATTCCACCACATAATCTTGGTGAGGTAGTTGATGGACTCATCGCTCTGATAAATAATCCAAATCTAAATTCTGAGCAGTTGATCAAATACATTAAAGCTCCTGATTTTCCTACTGGTGGAATAATATATGGCTATGAAGGTGTTAAAGAGGCTTATACTACTGGTCGAGGAAGAATCATTCTTAGAGCAAAAGCAAATATTGAAACCCTTAAAAATGACAGAGAAAATATTGTAATTACAGAAATTCCTTATCAGGTTAATAAATCAAATTTAATTGAGAAGATTGCAGAGCTTGTAAGAGAAGGAAAACTTGATGATATATCAAACATTAGAGATGAATCAGATAGAGATGGACTTCGAATAGTAATTGAACTTAAAAGAGATGCTCAACCTGCAGTAGTGCTAAATCAACTCTTCAAACATACTCAAATGCAGGTTACCTTCGGAGTTATAATGCTTGCTTTAGTAAATGGTGTTCCGAAGGTTCTTAACCTCAAAGAGATGATGCAGCACTTCCTCGATCATCGAATGGATGTTCTAATCAGAAGAACAAAGTATGAACTAGATGCCGCTGAAAAAAGAGCTCATATTCTTGAAGGATATATAATTGCTCTTGATAACATTGATGAAGTAATAGAAACAATTAAAAAATCGAGAGACGTTGAAACTGCAAAAAATAATTTGATGAGAAAATTCAAGCTTAGTGAGATTCAAGCAAAAGCAATTCTTGATATGCGTTTACAACGTCTCACTGGACTTGAAAGAAAGAAAATTGAAGACGAATACAAAGAAACTATTAAACTTATTGAAAGATTAAGAGGCATTTTAGAAAGTGAACAAAAAAGAAAACAAATTATCAAAGACGAATTATTAGAACTCAAAGAAAAATATGCAGATGAAAGAAGAACAGAGATAATTTATGATTACAAAGAATTTTCTTTAGAAGATATTATTGCAGAAGAAGATGTTGTTGTAACCATATCTCATCAAGGATTTATTAAAAGATTTCCAGTTAGTGGTTATCGAAGACAATCAAGAGGTGGAAAAGGAATTACTGGAGTAAGCACAAAAGATGATGATTTTATCGAACATATGTTTATTGCCTCAACACATCAATATATTCTCTTCTTTACAGATAAAGGAAGATGTTACTGGTTAAAAGTTCACGAAGTTCCTGAAGGTGGAAGAACCGCTCGAGGAAGGTCTATCATTAACTTGATTGAAAAAGAAAAAGATGAGTCAATTACAGCATTTGTAGCAGTTAAAGAATTTACCGATAATCAATATTTGATTATGGTTACAGAACAAGGAACTGTCAAAAAGACAGTGCTTTCAGCTTATGGAAATGTAAGGCGTGGGGGTATAAATGCAATAAACTTAGTTGAAGGCGACAGACTCATTGAAGTAAAAATGACAGATGGAAATAATGATATAGTTATAGGGACGAGAAATGGCTTTGCAATAAGATTTAATGAAAAAGATGTTCGTGATATGGGAAGAACGGCAACTGGTGTAAGGGGAATCAAGTTACAAAAAGGAGATAAAGTCGTTGGTCTCTTAGTAATAAAACATCCTCAGACAAGTGTCTTAGTAGTTACAGAAAAAGGTTATGGTAAACGCTCCGACATAAATGATTATAGAATTACAAAAAGAGGTGGTAAAGGCGTTATCACTGTCAAAACAACTGATAAAGTCGGAAAAATGATAGCATTGATGGAAGTTGTTGACAAGGATGAATTGATTATAATTTCAACTCAAGGTATGGTGATAAGACAAGCTGTTAAAGAGCTCAGAGTAATGGGTCGAAACACTCAAGGTGTAAGACTTATTAAATTAAATGATGGCGATTCAATTGCTGATATAGCAAGAATCATCCCTGAAGATGATGATGTAAATGGTGATTAGACAAATAATTTAACTAAATCTTAAAATTTTAGTCGTGTATGAAATGTCACATAAACTTTCATCTTTATGCTGAATTATCTATATTCACGCAGAGCAAATTCAATCTCTTATGAAAGTTTATAACTATATAAAATCAATTATTCAGGAAAAGGGTTCTTCTTTTTTCATCCTTCTTGATCCTGATAAACTTGAAATAAACAGAATAAAAGATTTTGTAACTTATGCTGAAAGTTCTGGAGTGGATGGTTTCTTAATTGGCGGAAGTTTAATTATGAGCGGGGATTTTGAACTATTCATTAAAGAAGTAAAAATTCATAGCACAAAACCAATTATAATTTTTCCTGGGAGTATAACTCAAGTTTCAAGTTTTGCGGATGCGATTTTATTTATATCTGTTGTTAGTGGGCGTAACCCAGAGCATTTAATTGGAAAGCAAGTTTTAGCTGCACCATTGATAAAAAAAGCAAACATAGAGCCACTTGCAACAGGGTACATTCTTGTTGAATCTGGTACTAATACAACTGCAACTTACATTAGTGGCAGTTTACCAATTCCAAGAAACAAACCTGAAATTGCTGTTGCAACCGCTTTAGCTGCTGAATACTTGGGTATGAAACTAATCTATTTAGAGGCAGGAAGTGGCGCTCAATATTCGGTACCAAGTGAAATGGTGAAACTAGTTTCTAAAGCCTGCTCAATTCCTATTATTGTTGGCGGAGGATTGCGTACTATTGATGATGTATCTGAAAAAGTCAGCAATGGTGCATCTGTGATCATTATGGGAAATTTTTTCGAAAATGAAAATAACTGGAATTTAATTAAAGATTTTTCATCGGCTATTCATTTTAGAAAAGGAGTTATCGTATAATGCCTTTTGATGTCAAAGAGTTTTTCTTGAGTTCTTTGGAAGAAAGCTATTTAATGAAATTAAAGATGAAAGAGAATTTGTATGATGATGTTAAGTCTGCAATTGATATGATAGTTGAATGCTTTAAAGAAGGAAATAAGTTATTAATATGTGGGAATGGTGGTAGTGCAGCAGATTCGCAACATATTGCAACTGAATTTGTTATTCGATTAAGTCATCATTTACAGAGACCAGCTCTACCGGCTTTTGCGATAACAACAGACTCTTCAAATTTAACTGCAGGTGGAAATGATATTGGTTTTGAAAATGTTTTTGCAAGAAATGTAGAAGGACTTGGTAAAAAAGGCGATATACTTTTAGTAATTTCTACAAGTGGAAATTCACCAAATTTAATTAAAGCAGTTGAGATGGCTAAAATAAAAGATATGAAGGTTATTGGTTTTCTCGGTGGTTCAGGAGGAAAACTTAAAGAAATGGTTGATTTACCAATTATTATTCCTTCTAATAGTACACAAAGAATTCAGGAAGGTCATATTACAATAGCACATATTATTTGTGAATCGGTTGAGCATATTCTTTTTTCATAAATTAATAACAAACAGAGAGGTATATATGAAAAATTTAAAGTTGATTTTCTCAATACTAACTATTTCATTTTCACTATTAGTCTTGATGAGTTGTAGCAAAGAAGAAGATCCTGTTTCTCCACAGCCAACACCAAAGTCTAAAATTAAGGCCCCCACAAATCCATTGGCTTATTCATTGAATAATACAACAGTAGTTGTTAAATGGACAAGAAGTCAAGATGAAAATCTCGCTGACTTTGACGGTTATTTGGTTAGAATCTTGACAACAACTGGTTCAGTAGTAAGAGAACGAACAGTTAGCAAAGGCTTAGATAGCTTAGCAGCAGATAATTTAACAGCAGGAACAATTTATAATTTTCAAATAGTTGCAAAGGCTCAGTCAAATTCAACTAAATACATTAACTCAGATACCATTTCTATTCAATGGTCCCCAGCTTGGAGATTTGATCTTGAAGGTACTATCCCAATAAAAATTTATGAGAGCTCAAGTTCAACAGGTTTTGCAAGTGGATTAATTTTTTACAATCCATCAACTCAACAACCAAAGACAGTTTCCTTGCTCAGCGCTGATAGCTCTTTAATTGATGTTTATCTATACACTGTCCCTAATTCAAGTAATGTTGAATTAAGAAGTTCCCATTTATTTAGACCAAGCAGAAAAATTACAAGATTTTCAACTGTCTCTTACGATGTTAATACTTTGAATGATCCTCGCAATGCTCCACCAGATACAACAACTTACACAAAAACAGAATGGAGAATTGACTCTGTAGCAGTTTCAACTTCTAAGGTGCTTTATTTCAAAGGCAACAATGGAAATTATGGTCGAATTCTTTTGGAAAGAAATCCAGCTAATGGCACTTTAATATGGGGTAGTTCGCCAGAACAATACATTCAGGTTAGAATCTCTTATCAGTCAGTTCCGTATAACAGATTTTCAAAAACAAGATAGTCAGGAGGATAGTTAAAATGAAATTATTATTATCAATCGTATCCATATTGTTCATAATGAACTCTGCTTCTTTTGCCCAAAAAGCAGCTACTTTGACAGGTGAAATAATTGAATTAAAAACTTTTGTTGTTGATAAAATTAAACCAAATAGCCCAGCAGGTTTAGAAGTTACAAAAGAAGGCCTGATGAAAGGCGGCACTTTTGCATTATTAGAAAGTAAATCAAATAAAATCGTAATTTTAATTCCAAGTGCTGTTAATAGAAATCTTTATAGTGTATTAGAACCATATCTTGGTATGCAGGTGTTCATTAAAGGTCAACAATACTCTAATGGTGGAGTTAGACTGTTGTCAGTTGAAGATATTGGTAAATCACTCAAATAAAATTTAGCTTTGAGAAGTTGCAACCTATTTTTTACAAAGGTTGCAACTTCCCTTTTATAATTTACTGCCAATAAATTTCATTCATAGTCTGCTTTCTCATATAAAATTTCTTTCAAAACCTAAAATTTGACTCCTGATTAAATATCAAGACTTTTTATCATTGATTTATTTTGTAGGCTTTATCATAAAATAGTTCTTCTGAAACAAAAAGCTGTCAAATCATATTTTGATAATTAAAAAGGCTTTTAATATGTGGTTTTACTTACTATGAAAATCTTTTATTATTTGTTATTAGTCTTTTTTTAGAGATTTTTGAAGTTAATAAAATAAAAAATTTGGAGAAATCATGGCAGTAATCAGACCATTCAAAGCACTCAGACCAACCAAAGAAAATGCTCATTTAGTTGCAAGCGTTCCTTATGACGTAATAAATGTTGAAGAGGCAAAAGAATTAGCTAAAGATAATCCATTAAGTTTTTTGCACGTTACTCGCTCAGAGATCGATTTGCCTGAAAATATTGATGTATATTCAAACGAAGTTTATCAAAAAGCAAAAGAAAATCTTGATAATCTGATTAATAATGCTCCTCTCGTCTTGGATGAGGAACCACATTTTTATCTTTATAGATTAATTATGAATGGAAGAGCTCAAACTGGAATTGCTGCAACTTTCTCAGTTGATGATTATGATAATGATGTGATTCTCAAACACGAAAAAACTCGTAAGGTAAAAGAGGACGATAGAACAAATCATATTATTACAACAAATGCACAAACAGGAGTTGTTTTTCTTACCTATCGTGGAGTTCAATCAATTAATGAAATAGTTGATCATACTATACAAACTCTTCAGCCTGAATATGACTTTATTGCTCCTGATGGAATTCAACATACAATTTGGATATTACCCGATGAATACAATCAAACAATAATTTCAGAATTTGAAAAAATAAATAAACTATATATTGCTGACGGACATCATCGTGCTAAAAGTGCGAGTAGAGCAAGAGAAGAAAAAATGAAATCAAATCCTAACCATAAGGGTGATGAAGAATACAATTATTTCATTGCAGTTATTTTTCCTGCAGAGCAATTACAAATACTTCCTTATAATAGAGTTGTTTTTGATCTGAACGGTTTGAGTAAAGAAGATTTCTTAAATGCAATTAGTGAAAAATTCGAGGTTAGCTTAACTGAGCAGAAAGAACCGAAAAATCAAAAAGAATTTTGTATGTATCTTGATCATCAGTGGTATAATCTTAAAGCGAGAGATTCTGTCTTGGCAAGTTTATCACTTGAAAAATCAGTTGGTGAAAAACTTGATGTTAGTATTCTTCAAAACTTCCTATTAAATCCTGTTTTGGGAATTGATGATCCGAGAACAAGTAACAGAATAGATTTTATTGGTGGAATTCGTGGGACGAAAGAACTTGAAAAACTTGTCGATAGCGGAAAAGCAGCGGTTGCATTCTCGCTTTATCCTGTCAGTCTTGATGATTTAATGAACATTTCAGATGCAGGAGAAATAATGCCACCAAAATCAACTTGGTTTGAACCCAAATTAAGAGATGGATTATTAACTCATTTAATCTAAGTGTTTGAGTGGTTAATTCTTTTTAACCACAAAGGCAAGAAAACAATATGATTCACTAAGGAAAATAAATTTAAAAGGAAAAAATTATGGAAAACAGAATCTATAACTTCAGTGCTGGTCCGGCAGTTTTACCGGAAGAAGTGTTACTTGAAGCTCAAAAAGATTTATTTGCACTCCCCGGAGTGGGAATGTCAATTCTCGAGATTTCTCATCGATCAAAAACTTATGATGCAATTCATCAAGAAGCGAAAGAAGGAATAAAAAAACTTCTTAATGTGCCAGATGATTACGCAATCTTATTCCTACAAGGTGGAGCTTCATTACAATTTTCAATGGTTCCACTCAACTTGATGCCTCCTAAAAATAAAGCTGATTATATCATTCACGGTAGCTGGGGTAAAAAAGCATTGAAAGAAGCTAAAAGGGTTGGAACTATTAACATAGCTGCAAATATGGAATCTGAAAAATATAAAAGAGTTCCAAGACAAGAGGAACTTAAACTAGATCCCGATGCGGCATATGTTCATTTTACATCTAACGAAACTATTGAAGGCGTTGAATGGCACAAAGAACCGGAAGTTGGAAATGTTCCTCTTGTTTGCGACGCTTCATCGGATATTCTTAGTAAACCAATTGATGTAAGAAAGTATGGTTTAATTTATGCCGGTGCACAGAAAAATATGGGGCCTTCGGGTGTCACACTTGTAATTATCAGAAAAGATTTAATTGAAAGAAGCCAGGATTCATTACACACAATGCTGAATTATAAAATTCACGCTGAAAATGATTCACTTTATAATACTCCAAATACTTTTGGAATTTACATAATTAAATTGGTTACTAAATGGTTGCTTAATCTTGGTGGACTTGAGAAAATGTATGAAATA
>JANWVQ010000143.1 GCA_025056745.1 Ignavibacterium sp. | reverse complement strand
GATTTATTCTTTTTTGCAAAAACTCAGGAAACCAAATGTCGTCTGAGCCGATGTAGGCAAAAAACTCCGCATCTTCGAGCATTGACAGCGCTTCATTGAGCGTCTTAGTAAGTCCACGGTTTTCTCTTTTAATAAAATAGTGTTCAAATGGACAGTCTTTTAAGACCTTTTCTATTACTTTTGGCGAATCATCGCTTGAACCATCGTCTATCACGAGTAATTTCTTAGGCGGTAGTGTTTGATGAAATATCGAACGTAGCGTCTGTTCTATGAAAGATGAGTGATTGAACGAGGGAACAAAAACGTTTATCACTAGGTTATTTTTTGAGATTCTCAACAAGAAAGTCAAGACGCTATCGGCAAGACTACTTACGCTGTTTCTGATGATACGAGCTGAAAATCAAGCCAAAAAGTTGAAACGAACTACAATCCAGCAAGTCTTCCTTGACAAAAAAATGAAAATTTTTTAATCTTTAAGCTTGGTTTTGATTGACAGGAAGCTTGCTCCGCAGTAGCTCAATGGCAGAGCATTCGGCTGTTAACCGAAGGGTTGTAGGTTCGAGTCCTACCTGCGGAGCCAGATTTAATAATACGAACTGGGGATTTTCGGATAAGGATTCGGAAGTCCCCTTTTCTTTTTTATTCTCACCTGACCCAACCCCTGAAGGAATATTTGAATTTTTGAAGGCGTCAAAATCCTCTGAATAATAAAGATTTATCTGGATTTGCTCTTTTGAATAAAGAATATCTTTGATGAACTTTTTGATTAAAATATTCCTTTCAATTCCTTTTTGCTGGGCAAGGGATTTTAAAAATATTTTTAGGATATTTTGAAGAGTTTGAGAGAAAAGCGGAGAGCATTCTTCCGTTAGTTCGTGTCCAGAGCGGTAGCCCGACTCCGGGTCATTGTTAAGCCTGAAAATTAGATTTTCAAGGTATATTTTGTCATTTGAAATTCTCTCGAGATTATCAAAAATGAAATTTTCTAATCTGTCTGCGTTGACTTGTCTAACACTGCACGAGCCCCAATCCATCTTGAAAGTTTTGGTGCATCGGTAATAATAGTATCGTGTAAGTCTTTCTTCTTTTCTCTTGTTTGTATAGCAAGGAGTCATAACAGAACCGCAGTCATTGCAGGTAACAAGTCCCGAAAGGAGAAAATCTTTATATACTCGCAGAGTCTTTATTTTCTCATGATGTATCTCTTGAGCAAGATTAAAAAGTTCTTCGGAAATAATGGGCTGATGAATTCCTTGATAAATTTTTTCAGCATAGCTTAGCTTTCCGACATAAACAATATTTCTTAGAATGTAATGTATCGCACCTTTTGAGAATTTTTTACCTTGTCTATTTTTAATTTCTCGGTGCTTCAATTCATCGTAGGTCTTGAATAAAGAACCAGTCGTTACATAGGTTTCATAAATAAGCCGAATAATTTCAGCCTCTTTAGAATTGATAACAAGCTTTTTATTTTCTCTTTTATATCCATAAGGCACCAAACCACCGTTCCACATTCCCTTTTTAGCTCTTTCAAGCATTTTATCTTTTGTTCTTTCAGATGCTAATTCTCTTTCAAATTGAGCAAAGGTAAGCATAATGTTTCTTAAAAGTCTTCCCGCTGGCGTAGAAGTATCAAATCTTTCTGTTATAGAGATAAAGCTAACGTTATATTTCTCAAAAAACTCTATCAATTGGTAAAAATCTTTAGGTAAGCGGGTAAGTCTGTCAATTTTGTAAACTAAAACAATATTAATTTTTCCTTGTTTTATATCCCGCAGTAATTCTTGTAAAGATGGACGATTGAGATTAGCCCCTGTATAACCAGCATCAGAATAGACCTTAAAAACTTCCCAATTATTCTGGCTTTTAATAAAAGCTTTTATCTTCTCCTCTTGAGCTTCACAGGAGGAAAAATCCTTTTCGGCTTGGTTATCAGTTGATACCCTTGTATAAATTGCACATTTCATGGTCTGGTTATAAATTTAATAATTTATTAATTGCTACTTTTATAATATCTGGAATTTCGTTTAAATCTTTAATTGAATATAGTTTTTTTTGTGCAGCTAAAACTTTTCTTTTTTGGTTTTTGATATTAAAAGCTCCTTCATAATCAGGATCAATTCTAAAAATAATATCGTTGTCACCAGATATTTCTGCTATCTTATTATTTAAATTTTGATGGTAATTATTATAATTGTTTGCATTTTTATCTTCATCATGAAGAGCAACAAAAGGAATTTTAAAGGCTTTCAGAATTTTTATGAAGAATAATAAATTCTCTTTAGAACCACTATCTATTATAGATATTCCTTTTTCGTTTATATCTATTCCCATTAACTTAAATACATAAGGTAGAGAATATTTTTCAGTTGATCCTTCAACCAACAATACTTTTCTTGCAAAAAACATTTCGTTTTTACCACTGTCAAATTCTGTTAATAATTTAAGTTCTTCTTGTTCATTACTAGCGAGGTTTAAATTATGTGCTTGAATAACTTTTGTTCCATCGGCAGGATTTTTCCTAACAATACATATATTTTTGTAATCTTCTAATCTTACAAACTCAGTTGAGTGTGTTGAATAGAAAATTTGATTACCACTTTCAGAAAGGGATTTAAGCAGAGAATAAAAATATCTTCTTGTTTGTGGATGTAAAAATACCTCAGGCTCTTCAATTATAAGAATGGCACCGCTTCTTTTAATTTCTCTATAAGCATTTATTATTGCAATCACAATAGCACTTTGGATACCTGAACCCATTTCTAATGCATTTATTTCATCATAATCAGGCGTTTCTTTGAGTATGAGTTTTAAGTTCTTGTAATGATCATAGACACTGGGTTCCGAAAACCTTATATCTACTTCTGCCATTCCAGTTTGTTTTATAACATTTTGCTTTATTAATGTTTCTAAATTATTAAAAGATGGTATTTTTAATAATTGATTAATTTCTTGAATTTTATTTTTAAAATCAGTACTTTTTGTCGCATCTGATTTAAATTCTTGCTCAATATCTATTAGTAATTTTCCGAGTAAAGTCCATCTTGAACCAGAAAGATGGTATTCTAGATTCCTATTTACACCAATATAAACTACAGGGACCATATCTCTTATTTCAGAATTAACGAGTAGAGGTTCACTATAAGCTCGCTTGCCTTTTTGTAGTCTCTTAATTATATTTATTTCATTTCCATCCTCATCTATACAAATAAAATCAATTTTAGGTTCTCCTTTTTGTTTTCTGCCTGTTGTTCTTTTATAATGTGAATAACGAAGTAGAAATCCATTTATTGTATATCTTTTTCCTGTAGCATCTTCATCTTCTTTAAGAGGTTGATCAAACCATATTTTAATTTCAATATCTTGATTTATGTTTTTTTTGTAAATATCATCGTCTGAAATATTTTTTATAGAAGGCCAAGATTCACCTAATATTAAGTCTATTGCATTTAGAATATTAGATTTTCCTGAATTATTTTCTCCGACTAAAGCGCATAATGATTGAGGTTCAAAATCAAGTTCTTTGATTGAACGATAATTTTTTATATAAACTTTTTTTATTCTCATATTTTCTTTCTTTTACTATATTTTTGTTGTTCTATCCACTTATCAATTTCCTCTTTCTTAAATCTCCACTGCCTGCCAATCTTATAAGCTGGAATTTTGCCAGCCTGAGTCATCTTATAGATTGAAGATGTGCTCATCTGTAAATATTCTGCTATCTGTTCAAGTGTTAACCATTTATCCATAGTTATTAACAATTGCTAATATATGATAATAGATAATAAACCAAAAGTCAAGGCTTTTCTATTTTTTCCCTTCCTTTCAAACTCTTCAAAATATCCTCAAAATGTTTCTAAAATCCCTTGCCCAGCAAAAAGGAATTGAAAGAAATCTTTTAATCAAAAAGTTCATCAAAGATATTCTTTATTCAAAAGAGCAAATCCAGATAAATCTTTACTATTCAGAGGATTTTGACACTTTCAAAAATTCAAATATTCCTTCAGGTGTTGGGTCGTGTGGGGATAAAAAGAAAAAGGGGACTTTCGTTTCTCTTTCCAAAAATCCCCAGTTGGTATTATTAAATATGGCTC
>JANWVQ010000123.1 GCA_025056745.1 Ignavibacterium sp. | reverse complement strand
TAACAAAAACGTCATTCTTTGATTTTGGTAAGAAATCCTCATCGTTCAAATCGTGATAAGAATTTTCGGCATATATTCTAAAAAAGCCACGTCTCTTGATCAAATCAATTTCTTCTTTAATTGAATGGCCTTCGTGGTCGTGCATTGGGAAGGCAAGGTAAAATTTAGAATTTTCTTTTTGATCTTTTAGCCAGTTTAAAACAGTTGGAGTAGTAGCTTTTTTAACTTCATTTCCGCAGGAAAAACATATAGTTTTTCCGATTCTTGCGAAAAGCAATCTTAAGTAGTCATAAATTTCTGTAGTAGTTCCGACAGTTGAGCGAGAAGTTTTCGCCCCAACTTTTTGTTCAATTGCAACTGCTGGTGAAATTCCATAAATAAAATCCACATCTGGTTTATGCATTCTTTCTAAGAATTGTCGAGCGTAAGAAGATAGACTTTCAACATATCTTCTCTGTCCTTCTGCATAAATCGTATCAAATACTAATGATGATTTCCCACTTCCACTTACACCTGTGAATACAACAAGTTTATTCTTAGGAATTTCTAAATAAAGATTTTTTAGATTATTCTGCCTTGCGCCAGAGATAATTATTTTTTTGTTTTCTTGTCTGTTCATAAAGTAATTGCAATAACAGAATACGAAATTATATAATTCAAATGAGATGTGAGAAAATTTTGTTATTCTTTCAATTAAATAATTGAAGAATGTCTTAATTAATTCGGCTTTCTATGGAGATTAATTCAAGGTTAAAGTTTTTATTAAAAGATATTTTATTTTGAGTTTATGATAGATTAATTAAAAATTAAAACTTTATTAATCACAGTTTTACGCATGTATTATAAAAATACTTAAATTTGCTTTCTAATTGCGAAATTTAAATTCAAAAACTTAGGTAATGTATCTAAATGAAAAAGTTTTTTATTCTTTTTGCTTTAATATTATTTGAGCTATTTCCACAATCAATAAAAACCGGTAGTGTAATCTTTATTCATCCAGATGGTACTGGTTTATCAGATTGGAATGCATTAAGATTACTTAAAGTTGGTCCTGATAATGATCTTAATTGGGACAAGCTTTCAGGAATTGGATTATATCAAGGACATATTCGAAATAGAGCCACCGCATCATCAAATGCAGGAGCAACAATTCACGCTTACGGGGTCAAAGCTGATGTTGATGACTTTGGAATGATTGATAACGAAATTCCAATTGCAAAGTCAGGACAGCGATTGAGTATTATGCAAGAAGCTATGAAAAAAGGAATCTATGTTGGTGTAATCAACTCTGGTTCAATAGAAGAGCCCGGCACAGCGATCTTTTTAGCAAGCAACGATAAACGCTCCCATTATACAGATATTGCAAAAGATGTTGTTCAATCAGGTGCTCATCTAATTTTTTCTGGCGGTGAAGATTTTCTAATTCCTGAGGGCACAAAAGGCAGGCACTCTTTGAATGGAAAAAGAAAAGATAATTTAAATTTAATTGAATGGGCAAAAGCTAATGGCTATGAAGTTGTATACACAAAAGAAGAATTGTTAAAATTATCTCCCAAAAAAGTTGATAAAATACTTGGAGTTTTTGCAGCAAGAAGTACTTTTAATGATGAAACAGAAGAAGAATTAAAGTCAAAAGGATTACCAAATTATTATCCTCCTGCACCAACACTTTCAGAAATGACAAAATTTGCACTCGAATTTCTTGCGGCAAAAGGTCAGTTTTTATTAGTAGTTGAAGAAGAAGGAACAGATAATTTCGGTAACAGAAACAATGCAAACGGAAAGTTAGAAGCATTAAGTAGAGCAGATGATGCCATTGGAGTTGCATTAGAATTTATTGAAAAAAATCCTAACACAACTTTGATAACTGCTTCAGATAGTGAAGCTGGCGGAATGGAAGTTTCAGGATATGAAATAGAAGGTTTTGATATAAATAAAAACTTACCTGAAAAAGATTCGAATGGTGCCCCACTTGATGGCATTGAAGGAACGGGCACAAAACCATTTCTTTCAAAACCTGATAAAAATGGAAAAGTTCTTCCTTTCGCAATTGCTTGGTCTTGTTATGGTGATGTCACTGGTGGAGTTGTCGCTCGTGCTCACGGAATGAATGCAGATAAAATGCAAGGAAAAATTGATAATACTGATATTTATAGGTTAATTTATCTAACTTTGTTTGGTCGTTGGTTGGAATAAAATTATGTCTCATATCAATATTGAAATCAAAGCTAAATGCATCAACCAAGATGATATAAGAAATAAACTCAAATCTCTTAATGCCGACTTTAAAGGTATTGATTTTCAAACAGACACTTATTTCAAAGTAAATAATGGTAGATTGAAGTTAAGAGAGGGCAATATTGAAAATCAACTAATTTATTATCAACGTGAGAACACCTCTGGTTTGAAACAGTCCGATGTAATTTTATTTAATGCAAATCCAAACTCTTCACTAAAAGAAATTTTGAAACAATCATTAGGAATATTGATAGAAGTTAAAAAGAGAAGAGAAATTTATTTTATCGAAAACGTAAAATTTCATCTTGATTATGTTGAGTCACTTGGGCATTTTATAGAGATTGAAGCTATTGATTTAAATGGCTCA
>JANWVQ010000065.1 GCA_025056745.1 Ignavibacterium sp. | reverse complement strand
TAGTCAAGCATATAAAAATTATTTTGGCATCTCACCAAATGAATTCGTAAAACAAATCTAAAATTTTCCTAATATCTAAAACCTTTTTCCTAAATTCTAAAACTTAAAGCAATCTAACTTTCTATTTTCGTATTGAAATTTATGTTCAACATTAACAGGGAAACAAATGAAATTTTTAATTCTTTTTTCAATCTATTTATCATTCAGTGGTTTAATTTATTCTCAAAATTCATCAAGCGATTCAACTATGAGTGTAAATCTTGAGAATGTTGTAATTATCGGAAATAAAGCTAGATCTATTCCTGGTGCTGGGCAGTATATTAGCTCTTCAAAATTAGAAAAACTAAATCAAACAAATGTAAACAATGTCTTAAGAACAGTTCCTGGAATAAATATTCGTGATGAAGAAGGATTTGGTTTAAGACCTAACATCGGTTTGAGAGGAACACCAGTTAATAGAAGTGCCAAGATAACTTTAATGGAAGATGGGATTCTAATTGCTCCAGCACCTTACTCAGATCCAGCTGCTTACTATTTCCCAACATTCTCTAGAATGCAGGGAGTCGAAGTACTTAAAGGTAGTAGCCAGATTAAGTATGGACCATATACAATAGGTGGTGCCATAAATTTATTATCTACTGCTATTCCAAATTCATTTAAAGGATATGCTCATTTATCCTATGGTTCTTATGGAAATAATCAACAAAGATTATGGATTGGAGATAGCCGAGAAAATATTGAATATGTCTTTGAAATTAATCGAATAAGTAGTAATGGCTTTAAACAATTAGACAATGGTGGTAATACTGGATTTGATAGAAGAGACATTATGGCAAAGGTAAGATTACTAACAGATGAAGATGCAAATATTCATCAATCTTTGACATTAAAATTCATTAATGCTGCTGAAGAGGCAAACGAGACATATTTGGGATTAACTTACGAGGATTTTAAGAAAAATCCACTGAGAAGATATTCTGCAACTCAGAATGATTTTTTGGATATGAAACATAATAACATATCTTTAACTCATTCTATAAATCCAATAACTGGTTTATCTATAAACACGACCGCATATTACTCCACTGTATTTAGAGACTGGTCAAGAGTTAATTCAATTAATGGTCAAAGTTTGAATAATATTTTACAAGATCCAATCACTAATCAAACATCTTATCTGATAATGACTGGTCAATTGAATGGTAACATTGACTATCAAAGTGCTGCAAGAAATTATTTTTCAAAAGGTATTCAATTAAATTCTCAATACTTTTTTAATACCTCTAATGTGTTTCATCGAATAATATTCGGTTTTCGTTATCATATTGACCAAGCAGATAGATTTGCAACGCGCTCTACCTATTTGATGAATAATGGGAAGATGATTCTAACTTCTGCAGGTATCAAAGGTAATCAAGAAAATCAAATAAGAAATGCACGAAGTTTTGCTACATTTTTGAGTTATGAAATTAGCTATGATAAATTGAAACTAAGTCCTGGCTTTAGATTTGAAAAAATAAAACTTGCTGTTAAAAATTATGGAAACAATGACAATGCAAGACTTGGAACAAATTTAATTTCAGCTGAAAACAATTTAGATGTATTGTTACCTGGATTTGGATTGACTTATGATTTTAATGAATATATGAATTTCTTTTTAGGAATTCATAAGGGATTTTCCCCGCCGGGAATGCCCTCAATAAATTCAACACAAAGGCAAGCAAAGCCAGAGACTTCAATAAATTATGAAATCGGATATCGTTTTGAAAAAAATAACCTTAACTTTCAATTAGTAGGATTCTTAAATAATTATAAAAACATCTTAGGTTCAGATAATCTTTCAAGTGGTGGCTCCGGAACTGGTAATATATATAACGCAGGAAGAGCAATAATCAAAGGTTTAGAATTGAATTTTGAATACATACTATTTAGTAACAACAAAGTTTCCGAATTTTCAATACCAATAAATATAGCTTATACGTATACAGATGCTTCATTTCAAGAGACATTTATTGGCGGTGGCGGTGATTGGGGAAATGAACTCATAAACAAAGGGGACAAGATACCTTTCATTTCTCCTCACCTTTTAACAATAAGTTTTAGCTTAAATTATAAAAACTTCAGTTCTACATTCATTGCACGATATACTAGTACAACGCGTATAAAACCAGGGCAGGGTGAGATAATTGTTCCAAATGCTAATGTCGCTTACAAATATGTTAATGCGCTTAAAGAATTTTTAATATTAGATTTTTCATCAAACTATAAATTCTCAGAAATGTTTACGACATTTT
This sequence comes from Ignavibacterium sp., assembly GCA_025056745.1. GTDB lineage: Bacteria > Bacteroidota > Ignavibacteria > Ignavibacteriales > Ignavibacteriaceae > Ignavibacterium. Next base: position 33,853 of record JANWVQ010000065.1, on the reverse strand, counting down.
TAACAATTGATAACTTGTTAAATAATAAAGCAATTGTTGCTAATTTGCCTCAAGGATATAGACCTAATATACCTTTTAGTTTTAATATTGGACTGAAGGTAAACTTCTAACAATTAATAACCTTCAGAGTAACTTTAAACTCTGAAGGTTATTTTCATTCTAATAAAAATCTCAGAAGAATGTAACTAAAATTTATTTGAAATGCTGCTAAGGTTATTCCACTTATTAAATCATATTTTTTTGTTTGATCTAATTTTGATTTATCTCTGCTGGAAAGATATTCATCAAATAGTTTATCAGCTTTGATCTTATAATATGCAGTTACTCCCCCTAAAACTATTGAAGTTACCGTAAATATTTTGAAAAGATGAGAATCAACGAACTTTTCTTTTTTAACCTTATTTGGGATACTAAAATCTATTTCCTTATATGCCTTTTCAGAAAGGTAATATTTTTTATTAATAAAATCTGTAGAATCGTGCTGATTTAGTTGAGTTTTAATTGAATCTTCCTTAAATAAAAATAAAAGCTCCTTTCTAAGATTACAATCATCAATGATAATTGTATCAATAAAAGTTATTGAGTTCCATCGATCACTAACTTCATCAGCAACTATTTTGTAATTACCTTTTTCAATTTTTCCTACAAAATAACCATTATCTGAAACGAGAGAATCATTTATGAAAATATTTACTGAGTTAAAATCACTTTTAATTACTAATTCTGATTTACAATCTTGCGCAATAATTATTGAAGTAAATGATAACAAAAGAAAATATTTAATTAAACTCATACGCCTCCAGAATTCCGTCATCATAACCAATAAAAAGTTTTTTATCTATCAAAACAGGTGAGAGCTTAGCTCGACCATCTAATTCTAGCTTTTTAATTACACTACCATCCTTTTTATCTAAAATCCAATAAGCTTTGAAAGCATCTGGAATTATTATTTTATTTTGACTTACAATTGGAGTTGAATTGAATAAACCTTTATAATTTTTTGACCAATTGATTTTCCCATTATGCTTATTTATGCTAAATAAATCCCCTTTCAAATTTCCAATAAATACATTCTCTAAATCAATTACAGGATTCATTAAAATTCTTGAACCAGTTTGAATTTTGAAATTAACATTTAAATTTTCTGAGTTAATAGAAAATAAATTTCCATCATCGTCTCCAATGAATAACTTTTCATCATCAACTGAAATTCCTGAGACAAATCTTGAAGAAATTTTTTGTCTTTTAATAATTCTACCAAAAGATTTATCTATTTTCAGAACTTCACCTACTTCATTACCGATAAAAATAAACTCACCAAATAAAGCAGGAACACAACTGATATTTTGATTAGTTTCTGCCGTCCAAATTAGTTTCATTTCTAGATTGTACTTGTAGATAGTACCATCAGCAGCAGTCAGATAAATTGCGTCCGAATCAAATAAAATTTGATTTGTGATTCTGTCTTCAATTTCAACAATAAAAACCTCTTTTCCAGCGTAAAAATCATAGGCAATCACTTCTGTTTTTCTACTTTCACTTTTAACAAGAGGGAAATAAAGTCTAAAGTTTGTTACTAAAGGAGTTGAAAAAATTGCTCCTTTAGTTTTTATCACACCAAGTTGTTTACCTGTATTAATGTTAAAACAATACACTCTTCCAGATAATTCACCGACAAATAATAATGAATCATATACTACAACAGAGGAGTTATTAAAACCACCATAAGTGCTCGCTTGCCAAAGAAATTTCAAACTGTCTGATAATGAAATAGAGTAGTAAAAATTTCTATTACCACTCGCTCCAAATATTGGATGAGTAGTCTGCGGTAATTTTACATTAACTTTTATTAAAGAAGTTGAGCAAGCTGTTATTAATAACAAAAAATAGATAAAAAATTTTTTCAAAAATCCCATCCAAAGAAAAATTGATAAAACCAACCTGGTTGAAGTCTTGTAAAATGTTTTTCGATTTTTTTACCTATATCATATCTTAAAATCAAAACATTCCAGAGATTAAATCTAAAGCCAAATCCGATACTTCCATAAGTTGTTTTATATTGTTTATCCCAAGCACTTCCAACGTCAAAAAAAGTAGCAGCTCGAATTCCATTGAAGCCTAAATTAATAATAGGAAATTTAATCAAGAGTTCATCAACAAGCGGGAAACGAAATTCTAAAGATGATAGCCACATTTTCTCACCACGAATTGACCAGCGATTCCAACCTCTCAAATCCCAACTTCCTCCCATAAAATATCTTCTTGCATCTTTACCATCATTGTAAAAAATAGCAGCTCTGAAAGCAATTGCAGTTCTTAAATCTAATCGAACGTATTGACGATAATCCAAAATCACACTGTAATAATTAACATTACTGTATCTTATATCAGTTGTATAACCAAGCAACATTAACCATCTTGTCCCATCAACGGGACCGGATGTTACCCACAAAGAATTATCGTGAACAACAGAAATTGAATTGCTTAAAATAAACGCTTTTCTTTCCGATATACCTTCAACAATTTCTCTTTCAGTATCTGCAATTGAAGTTGATGCTTCTATTCTATGAAATTTTGAAAGCGGATAACTAAGTAAGAAAACTCCACCGTGACTTTTTTCGTAAAAATAAGTATCAGATTCTCTTATATCATAACGTCTTCCATTGAAATGAAAAATTCCATAACCATAATTCACTCTTTTCCCAAGATTTATTCTTGTTAAAGAAATGTTGAAACTTTTAAGGAAATCACTTTGAACTTCCGCAGTGTTATATAAAAGAATGTAATACTGATCATTTCCTAATAAATCACTAATAGTAAGAATCCCTCCTCCTCTTGTTCCATAAACTGGATCTGTTGCAACAACACTTTGTGCATAATCTAGTGCATATTCTCTTTCGTATTCTAATTTTTCAAACTCTCCTGTCTGAGTTATTAAATCTGCAGTCCACTTTCCTTTTGCAGAATTTGTTTCCATAATAACAGACACATCTAATAAAGAATCTGGAGGGATTTGTTTTTTATAAATATGAAAAGAGAAATTTTGAAATCCAGTAAATACCAAAGTTGAATCGTTAATGAATCGTGGGTCAAATGCACTAGTATAAAATTTTGATATCTGATGTATTGTTTTACTAAATTTTTTATTGATAATATTTTGTTTCCAAATATTCCTAACTGTGTCTAAATCTGAAGTAAAAACCAGGAAACTTTCTGAAGGTGAAAGAACAGGATTATAAAAATTTGCATTTGCATAAGTTAAATATCTAATATCTCTTGTATCTATTTCTAAAAAGAAAATATTGTATTTACCTTTATATTTTCCAGCTGTTCTGTCTGATGAAAATATAACACAATTTTCATCAGCAAAACCGAAACAAGGATCTCTGTCATCGTAGTAATCGTTTGTAAGTCTAATTAGCGAATCATTATCGATTTGATAAATATATAGATCACTATAACCTTTTGTATCAATAGCTTGAAATACTATTCTATCTCCATTTTTCGAAAATTTAGGCGATGATATTGAAATGAGGTTATCATTCTGGAAAGTTTTTTGAATTAACTTAGTTTTGATATCGAAAAAGTGAATTACATCTGTTGCTCCTGATTTTGTAACGAAAGTTAACAAACCATTTTTATTAATATCTATTGAAGATTGAAATAAGTGGAATGACTCAAATTGATCTGTTTTTTCACCTCTTAAGACTAAATCAACTTTAGGTAATTCTTTATTATTATATAATGTTAATCTATATATTGATGAATATCCATCTCTATTTCCATTAAAATAAATAAAACTACTATCACTTTTTTGATAATACACTGGAGAGAAATTAAATCCCGATTCAGTTAATTTTTCTGAAGCAACCTCTTGAGGTTTCTTATGTGCCAATAGTGGAAAATATTTTTTCTTTAATTCATAGTTCCACTCGGAATCAATTTTATCAACAGATTCACCAAGTGTGTATTCAAGGATATCATCAAATTTCTTAAACATCCAAAAGTTATCAAGTATTTGTGGGATTTTATCAGCACCATATCTTTTTTCAACAAATTCTAAAAAGCTTTGTCCAGCTTTATACATCAAGTAGGTTCCATAAATTTTAGGAAAGTCTTTCATTCCACTGAAATAATTATTAATTACAGCGTCTCTCATAACCATTTCAGCCTGAGCATCAACCTCAGTTGATAAATATTCAGCTAATCCTTCAACAAACCATAGAGGTGGCATAGCATCTGTTGGTAAACGATGATCTCTTAAAACTCTGAATATTTTATTAGTCATAAAAACGTGAACAAGTTCGTGTCGAATTACGTGTCTAAATTCACTCAAAGAGCCATTCGATGGAAGTACTACTCTACCCTTTAAAAATTCAAAAAATCCTCCAACACCCTCAGGAATAAGACCTGGAGTGATATTTGTTTGTTGAAAATGAAGAGAAGTGTTGTAAAATATTAAAGGAATTTTTCTTGTAACAACGTGGTTGAGTTTTATTTTTAATTCCTCGTAAACTTCTTCTGCATAAGCTGCTCCAATCTCTGCAATTTTTTCAACATTACCATAGTAATAAATATTAAAATGATTCGTGCGGATTATTTTCCAATCAAAATCTTCATACTGAACTTTATTTCGACCAAAGAAATAATATTGACTATAACTTATGGTGTTATACAGAAAAAAAATAATTATAAAAAAGAGTTTTATAATTCTGAATTTATAGTTCACTAATTTTCTGATAGTTTGTTTTTAAGACTATGAATAAAATCTATTTCACTTGGATCAAAACCTCTAAGGACAGCAAGATAATAACTGACCCAATCAGTTAAATAGATTAAATCCATTAATCTCATTTTAAAGTTTTCTTCAGAACTTTTCAGGGTAATAATTTCGACATCCGAAGATTTGATCATATCTGAGATGATCTCAAACCTTCTTTTGATTTGAGGATGTATTTGATCATCAAGAATATAAATAACTTTTGCACAAAGATTTTTCTGTTTGTGAGATTCCCACCCAATTATTTCGTTGTGATTCATTTCTGGCAGTTCATTATGAAAGCAATGAAGTTTTGAATTTTCATTTAATTGAGCTTTGAATCTCATTCCAATAGAATTATTAAAATCACTAACTGAGTAAATTATTGGTATAAATCCGAGGAGGCTCTCTGCTATATTAAAAGCAGGATTATTTTCTTTGGAATATTCATCGGCACGCTTTTTCCACAAAGTTATTATTTTCCATAGAATATCTTCTTGGTTTTGAACTAGTTTTAACTTTGAAAAAACACCCAAAACAGATGCAAAGCTTTGCCCTAAAGCATAGCGAGGTTGGAAACCCCTTTTTAGTTGAATAAATGGAATATTATTCTTAAAAGCTAATTTCTCTAATTCACCACCAGTTGATAAACATATTATTTTACATTTTCTTTGAAGTGCATCATTATAAGCAGACAAAGTTTCTTCAGTGTTTCCTGAGTATGAAGAACATATCACAAGTGTTTTTTCGTTTGCAAAAATTGGTAAAGTATAGTTTCGATTTACTATTAAAGGAATTCTTAATTCATCCTTTAAGAAATTTTTAATTAAATCTCCAGCTATAGCAGAACCACCAAGACCAGAAATGATTATATTGTTAATTTCAAAGGAAGAAAAATCTGGATAAGAATTGTTTAATGCATAGTCAATTTGTTGATAAGAGTCTTTAAGAATCTGAAATTGATTTTGAGGATCGTTTTTTTTTACAAATTCATTTATTGATTTCATATAAAATCAAATTATGTTTCTTGTTCTTGAAATATTATTCTCTTCAAAGAATTTTAAGATTCTTTGTTGAATTTCTTTTTCAGTTTTCATCTGTAGACATTCTTCAGCCATAGCCTTGGCTTTCTTATACGAAAAAGAGTTAATAATTCTTTTTGCATAAAGGATAGTTGCCGGAGACATACTAATTGAATCTAATCCTAATCCAACAAGAAGAGGAATTGCTAAAGTGTCCGCCGCCATTTCACCACATAAACTTACCGGGGTGTCAAATTCTTTTGCTCCTTGAACAATGTGATGAATAGTTCGCAAAACAACTGGACTAAATTCCTGATATAAATCTGCAACTAAATCATTACCTCTATCAACAGCCATAAGATATTGGATCAAATCATTAGTTCCGATACTAAAGAAATCAACTTCACTTGCAAATTCTTTGGCCATAACAGCTGTTGAAGGGACTTCAACCATAATTCCAATCTTAATTTTAGAATCAAAATGGATTTTATCTCTTCTCAATTCTTTTTTACATTCTTCAATTAAACTCTTCGTTCTCCAAATTTCATCTAAGGTTGAAACCATTGGAATCATAAATTTTATGTTTCTATGAACACTTGCCCTAAGTACAGCTCTAATTTGTTCTTTGAAAATTTTTTCATTATCCAACAAAAATCTTATCCCTCTTAAACCTAAAAAGGGATTAGGTTCTTTATAGTCTTGAAGTTTGAATTTATCACCTCCAACGTCGAAAGCACGAATTGTACAAAACAGGGGGTAAATTCTTGAAGCAAGTTTAGAGTAAATAACAGTTTGTTCCTCTTCACTTGGGAAAGAGCCGAACTCATCAAGCAATTGTTCTGATCTATAAAGTCCAATTCCGTTTGCTCCAGCTGAGATTACTAAATCAATTTCACCAGTAACATCTACATTAGCTTCAACATTAATTTTCTTTCCATCTGTTGTAACTGCATCTTTGTCTTTGAACTCTTCTAAACCTTTTTGTAGTTCAATCAAGCGTTTTTGCTTTTCAGAATAGAATTTTACTTGTTCTTCAGTTGGATTAAAGAAAACATATCCGTGAAAGCCATCAACAATTACTAATTCACCGTCTTTGATAATCTGGGTTGCATTGTGAGTTCCAACAACAGCAGGGATGTTTAATGATCTTGAGATTATTGCGGCGTGAGAGGTTAATCCACCGTGATCTGTTACAAATCCCTTTGTTTGATGTTTTGTGAAAAGTAAAGTATCTGCCGGTGTCAGAGATTCACTTATTACTACAACATCTTTTTCAATTTTTGATTGCCATCTTTTTTTCTGAAGATTACGAATGATTCTATTTTTTATGTCCTCAATATCCTGAGCTCTTTCTTTCATATAGAACTCTGAGGATTGAGTCATAATCTGTTGATACTTAGAAATTTCGGTGGCGACGATATATTCTGGTTGAATTTTTTCTTCGATTATTCTTTTTCTTATTGAATCAAGTAAGATGGGGTCATCGAGAATCATCAAATGTGCTTCAAAAATTGCAGCTCTTGTTTCATCCATTTTCTCTTTTGCAATATTGAATATCTTATTCATTTCTTTTTTTGATTGCAAAAGAGCATCATCAAAATTTTTTAATGCTTCATCTACATTAGTAATTGGACTTTTAGATATTTCAATTTTCTCTTTTGAAAAAAGATAAGCTTTTCCAATAACAATTCCGGGAGCAGCAGCAATTCCTGCAATTTTATTTTCTGCTTTTGTAATTACTTCTTTGAATGTTTTCATTGTTCGTCAAAACCTCTTTCGAAATAGGATATGATTTCTTCAGCTGCTTGTTGTTCATCTGGTCCATCAAATCTTAAAATTAACTCTGAACCATTTTCAGCAGCAAGAGTCATAACGCCAATTATACTTTTTCCATTTATCTCCATTCCATCTCTATCAATAAAAAAATCACATTTATATTTTGCAGCCATTTTAACAATTGTAGCTGCTGGTCTTGTATGTAATCCCGCCTTATTGATAATCTTTACTTTTTTTTCGATCATTACTTGTTTCTTTCAATAAGAGAATCCGCAAGCCAAATAAAAAATCCTATTTCATCTTTGTTTGTTAATGAACTTATAGACTTTAAAGCTTTATCTGTATAATTTTTTATTTCATATTTTGCATCATCAATAACTCCAAGTTTAATAAACATTTCTTTAAAGTATTCAACTTTATCGGGTGAAATACCTTTGTTTTTGATCATTTTTAATAAATCTTTTTTATAAGTTCCTTTTGCTTTTTCAAAGGCTTTAATAAATAAAAAAGTTTTTTTGCCAACAATTAAATCGCCGCCTACAGTTTTTCCAATTTCTTTTTCATCACCCATTATATCTAGTAAATCATCTTGAATTTGAAAAGCAATTCCGAGATTCAATCCATAATTAGCTAATGCTTCAACATCTGATTTTTTTGCGTTTGAAAGAATAGCTCCAAGTTTGCAACACATCATTGCGAGTGCAGCTGTTTTTTTCCTAATCATCACTAAATATTCATCAAGACTTACTTCAAACCGCTTTTCAAATTCTGTATCGAGACTTTGCCCTTCACAAACTTCGATTAAACCCTGTGTGAACGCTGAAACAGCCTCTCTTGCATTAATTTTGCAATCTTTCAGAAGATATTCATAAGCGATTGATAATAAGCTATCTCCAGCTAATATAGCTGTATTCAAATCATAAAGTTTATGTAATGTTTTTTTACCTCTTCTTAGATCTGCGTTGTCCATTATATCATCGTGGATCAAGGTAAAATTATGCAACATCTCAACTGATAGTGCTGCATTATAAACTGACTTAAAATTTCCTCCAGTAGCTTTTGCTGAGAATAATACTAATATAGGTCTTAATCTTTTTCCACTATTGCTTAAAATATAATCTGATGGTTTATACAATGACTCTGGTTTTCTATTTTTAAGAGCATTGAAAAGTTTTTCATTTATTTTGTTTCTTTCACGCTCATATAATTTAGCATATTTTTTTTCTTTATTTCTCACAAATAAACCTATTTGATTGTTAAAGACCAATTTTTATTGAAAAAGCGAAAAGTTATCTGCAAAATATCAAAAGAATTTATAAAAATCAGGTTTTGATATATAATTTCTTAAGAATGTTATTTATTAAAACTTTAAATATCATATACTCTTCTCTGCATTTATGTAAAGAATTTCTCTCATCAATTATTAAAATCAAATAGGTTTAATCTTTATTTTAGAAATATGGAAATAATAGTAATATTTTTTGAGGTAATTCTAAAAAGTGATAAATATTCTAAATAGATTGAATTGTGAAACTAGAACTATTTGTTTTTGAATGAGGAATAAATGTTAAAATTATTAAGCCTCTTTGCTATTATCTCATTTAACCTTTTAGCTCAAATTGAAAATGATACATTAAGCTTAAAAGATACATTATACAATTTTTCAAAAAATGAAATAAAAGATTCTTCAAATAAAAAGAATTTAATTCCTTTATTTAATGAGGCTCTAAATCATAGTAGTTCGTTCATTTCTAAAGATAAAATTAGAAATTCGAGCTATCGTTACTTTGGTGATTTATTATTTCATCCTTTCGTGAATATTCGAGATTATGGATTTATAGGATATCCAAACACGTTAAGTCTATATGGTAATTCTCCAAATTCTGTTTCAATACTTAAAGATGGTATTTTGATAAATGAAAGATTTTCAAACTATTTCAATTTGAATTTGATTCAAACTGAAGAAATCGACTCAATTGAAATAATTCCTCTAACACGCGGAGCTTTATATTCTTCTTACATTACTCCATCAAGTGTTAATATTATTACAAAAGATTTCCTGCCTGTAGAGCCCTATTCAAGAATCAGGTATTATCAAGGACCAGATAGAGAAGCATTCGTAAATGGATACTTCAATGCTGAAATAATGAAAAAAATTTTCTTTTCATTTTCAATTACAAACAGAATTAAAGATGCAGTCTATCAAAACAGTGATTTTTCAATATGGCAAGGAAATTTCAAATTAAAATATTTATTATCAAATAATTTGAATTTGAGCTTTTCTTATAACATAAATGATTATAAAGCCGGCTTTAATGGTGGAATTGATTATGATAGTGTATTAAAACTTACACCAAAACCAGATGATTTATTTTATGATCCGATTGGTGCTCCCGTTTTATTACCAAATGGTAAAATAAAATTAACTAATCATTTCCCAAGAATTACAATTAAATCAAAACTGTTTAATTGGTTAAAGTCTGATTTGAACTTTTTTTATTTACTCAACGAATCAGAATATAAAACTGAAAGATTTGGTTATTTAGAGGAAAAAGTATGGGGAATTAATTCTTTAAGTAAAATGAATTTTAATAAAATTGAATTAGGATTAATCTTAGATTATGAAAAGGTTAAAGTTCATTTAGATAGAGACATTGATTTTAATTTGGCTTCAATTTTTGTAGATTTCTCTAAAATTAATTCTAAAAAAAGCTCTGACATATTTTCTTTTGGAAGTTATTTTAGTTTAAAACCATTTGAAGATAAATTTCTAATATCAATCTTCTATAAAAACTCTTTGATGAAAGAACAAGTTGATACAAAATATTATTTGGCAAATAATTTTATCCATTTTGCGTCTTATTACTCAAACAATTTAACTAACTCATCCATCGGATTAGACTTAAGTTTTAAAATAACAAATAATATTTCTGTTTATCTTGGCTATTCTTTAATTGGGAAATATTTACAGAAAACTAGCTTGAATTATACTCTTTTTGAATCTGTGTTTAACTTTAAATACGATTTTATTGACGCTTCAATAAGATATTTTATTAATCAATACGAAGATTTAATAAATACAACAAATCCAAGATTCTTTGAAATTTACATCCCATATACATTAGGTGACCTATCAGGTCTTTCTTCTGATATTACTCTTAATTATAAATTCATACTTTTTGAGTCAACGACAAATTACTTCTGGAAAAAAGAATCAAAGAAAATTTTTAACATACCAACTTACTCTTCAAAAATCGGTTTATTTTACATTGATAATCTTTTTAATAAAAACCTCGATTTGAAAGCAGGAGTAATTTTTAATATAATTGGAAATCAGATTACAATTAGAGAATATCACAATTCATTTAATTTGATAAGCACTAATCCTGTTCAAACTATTGATTTCAGTCTGAGTGGAACAATACAAAAAAGAGCAACATTGTTTTTTACTTGGGAAAATCTGTTTAATAAACGATATTTTCTGACTCCATACTATCCAATGCCAGAAAGAAATATAAGATTTGGAGTAAGTTGGGAATTTACTAACTGAAAATTGATTTTTTAGAAAAACTCTATTAGTTTGCAGTCAAAAATCAAATTAAATATCATTTATGGAATATCCTGAAAATAAACTACTTATCGAAGTAGCTAATAAAAACGCTAAAGCTTTAGAACAAATCTATGATAAATATTCTCCTATACTTTACACTATGATCAATAAAATCACCAAAGATGAATCTTTAACAATTAAAATTATTACAGAAGTTTTTGCAATATTATGGTTGAAGGCTGAAAAATTAAAAGATTACTCTGATAAGTTATATTTAACTATTATAAATCTTGCAAAAAATAAAGCATTAGATACTATAAGAAGATTAAATGGAAAAATAACATCCCCTTATGATGACGAATATGAAAACGAATTTATTTTACCAAAAATTTTCTGCAAAGATGAGATTAGTATCGATTTTTTATTAAATGAAAAAGAATCTATTGATTTGATTTTTTCACAACTGACAGAAGCACAATTCTATGTTCTTTCTTTATCTTATTTCAAAGGACTCACTATTGATGAAATATCTAAAGAACTTAATCTACCTGTTTCAACGATAAATGATAAAATAAAAGTAGCATTCACGAGCTTAAAAGAAAATTTAATTATGGCCGGTTTCTGATATGAATAAAGATGAGTTAAAGGATAAATTTGAGGTAGCAGCTTTAGGATGTTTGGATACATATCAGTATTATAAATTTTTACAATCTTTGGATGATGAATTAAAGGAAGAATTTGGTAAATATCAGAAAATTGCGTCTATTATTCCATTTTCTTTACAAATAGAACAACCAGCTCCTGAAATTAAAAAGAGAGTTGTTTTAGGTATAAAAAAAATAATTCAAGAAAGAACAAAACAAATTACATCAAAGAATTTAACCGAAGAAAAAGCTCCGCCATCAAATGAACAAAGAGGTTATGACGAAAGAGTTTTTGAAAGCGACAACCAAATTTCTGCTAAATCCGTTGAAGATAAAATTCCATTAAATAATGAAATTATTAATGAACCAGTCAAGAGTTTTGATTCTAATAATTTTCAAACTGATACAGATGAAGTTTTGTTGACAGATGATAATTCTTTATCAGAAATAAATCCACAAATCAATTCAGATTCACCAAAAGAGCCTGAAGTTAAAATAAGTGTTGATTATGGTCCTAAGCTAAAAGAAGAGATTGTTGAAGAGGTAACGAAAAGAGTAAAAAAAACTATTCAAATTCAATTTGAAGATTTTGAAGTCAAAACAAAATCAAAAAATAGGTCAATAAAAATTTTACTTACTATAATTCTTCTCTTACTTTTACTTCTTACAGCTTTTAATATTTATCAATTCTTTTTTCCAATAGAAAAGAAAGTTGAAATTAGAAAAGATATAAAAACTCCCAAGATTGAATCTCCAGATTCTTTACTTTAACTCATTATTTTGTTCTTCAGTCATTATTGATTGATTGTTTATATAAGAATTTTCTTCTAACTTCTTCTTCATTAAAAACCCATAAATAAGAAAAATTATTACAACTAAAACACCAACTCCTAAAATCAAATCTGGAATTGCATTTAAGAACACATAAAACTTGAAGCTCATTCTTGCATATAAAAAGTTAAAACCTAGTATTAAGAAAATTACACCGAAAATTATGAAGTAAAATTTTCTATCATTTAAGTAACTAAAAAAAGATGCAAGACCTAAGGAGATAATAAGTCCGGGGAAAATCATTCTCGACGGATTCCAAATAACGAAAGATGAAATCACAAATAACATAATTCCGCTGAAAAAGATAAAAACTCCAGAAAAGATGCCTGCAGTGTTTTGAGTATGATATGAATAAATCCAAAGTGAAAATCCAAATCCAAGAACCAAATAAGAAACTATTTTATTACTAAAAAGTTCTGGATAGGTAATTTCAATTAAAAGAAAAGAAATCAAAAATGTAAAAACAATCAGAACAATATTTCTTTTACTCATAAAATTCTTTGACCCATACTTGAAGCAACTAACTCTGCAGCAAATACAGCAGTACTATTTTGAATATCTAAAACAGGATTAACTTCAACAACTTCAAGAGAAGACATACAACCACATTCTGCAATAGTTTCCATTAGCAAATGAGCCTCTCTGTATGATAGACCACCTTTAACCGGAGTTCCAACTCCCGGGGCAACAGTCGGATCAACACTGTCAACATCAAAACTAACGTGAATATGATCAACTTGTTTACGGAACTGCTTTAATACTTTGGTTATAATTCTATGAATCCCAATTTTATCAATATCAGCCATAGTGTAAACAGTTGGATTAAGCATTTTTATATTCTGTTTTTCAGTTTCATCAACGCTTCTTATTCCAATCAAAGCACAATTTTCAGGTTTTAGTTTAGGAGAAAAGCCATAAAAATTTACTAAAGATTCGTGTCCAAGCCCCATAGATGCTGCAAGTGGCATTCCGTGAATATTACCACTTGGAGTTGTTTCGTGTGTATTCATATCAGCGTGTGCATCAATCCAAATAACACCGAAAGATTTTTTTTCTTTTCTACAATGAGATGCTATTCCAGCAATAGTTCCAATCGCCATTGAATGATCCCCACCTATACACAATGGAAATTTTCCATCGTCTAAAACTTCCTCAACAATTTGTGCAAGAGTTTGAGAAGTTTTTAATACTTCCTTAAGATATCGCATTTTGGGATCACCAATTTCCTGCTTTTCCATTATTTCAATAAAAACATCCCCCAAATCTTCAACTTCATAACCAAGATTTCTTAATCTATTATCCAAGTCAGCAATTCTCAAAGCAGAAGGACCCATATCAACGCCCCTTCTACCTGAACCTAAATCCATTGGAAAACCGATTACGGATATTTTTTCTTTTAACATTTTAGTATTAAAATTTTACGTGTGTTAAAATACTAAGCTGGTTTTAATTAAACCACTTATCGTAAATTCTAATATAAAAGAATATTATCCTCACAATTTGAAAATCAAAAGTAAATTTTTGTCAAATATTAGAACATTTCTTAACTAAAACGCTATTAAACTTTTTCTTAATAACTTTAGGACAAAAAAAAGATTTTTTATGCAATTCGAATCAGAACCCTGGCTAAATGTTGGAATTCTTTCTGACAGACAAATAAAGTTTGAACTTTATGGAGAATTTTTAACCTCTCAAACAAATTCAATACTTAGCGGTGTTTTCACTGCAGAGTTAAAGAACAATAAAATTGTATGTTCAAGCAAATCAATAACTTTAGAAGCAGAGGAAGAAATTTTCTTTGAACCATCCGACCCTATTTCAGAAAGTTTTGTTTTAAGAGATGTTATTATAGGAGTAAAATTTCATTGGGAGAGAAGAGAGAAGCAAAGATTTAATTATTTTTTGAAAATCATAAAAAATGGTGATCAACTAATTGCAATAAATTATCTTCCAATTGAAGCATATCTAACAAGTGTTATATCATCAGAAATGAGTGCTAAATGTTCTGTCAATCTGTTAAAATCACAAGCAGTTGTAGCAAGAAGTTGGTTATTGGCTCAATTGAAAAATAAATTCAAAGAAAAGTCAAATGACCCTAAACTTAAGCCTTATTCTACTGAAGAAGAGATAATTACTTGGTATGACAGAGAGGCTCATAAATTATTTGACGTCTGTGCTGATGACCATTGCCAAAGATTTCAAGGTATTACAAAGGTCTCTACAAATACAGTTATTCAGGCAATTAAAGAAACAAGAGGCATTGTTTTAATTAGTGACAATGAAATATGTGATACAAGATATTCTAAATCGTGTGGTGGTATAAGCGAATCGTATGAAAATGTATGGGAACCAATTAAATACAAATATCTAGTTCCAATCGTTGATTATAAATACGAACCAGAAAATTTAAATTTAGATCTAACAAAAGAGGAAAATGCCGAAAGATGGATCAAAACTAATGTTCAAGCATTTTGTAATACAACGGATCCTAAAATTTTAAATCAAATCCTTCTTGATTATGATCAAGAGACAAAAGACTTTTATAGATGGAATGTTGAATATTCTCAAGATCAATTAAATGAGCTTATTAAGAGAAAATTACAAATTGATTTTGGTGAAATTATTGATTTAATTCCCGTAGAAAGAGGATACTCAGGTAGATTAGTCAAATTAAAAATTGTTGGAACAAAAAAAACTTTGATTATTGGAAAGGAACTTGAGATACGTAGAGTTTTATCTCCGACTCATCTTTATAGTAGTGCATTTTATGTCGAGAAAAAGGACTTCATAAATGGAATTCCACAAAAATTCATTTTACACGGAGCAGGCTGGGGGCACGGGGTAGGGCTTTGTCAAATTGGTGCAGCAGTTATGGCTGAAAAAGGTTATCAATTTGATGAAATTCTCACCCACTATTTCCCTAATACCGACATAAAAAAAATTTATTAAAAGGATGAAAATCTTATACTCGTGCTTATCGGAAAGTTGGGGTGGGATGGAAATGATAACTCTAACTTTTGTTAAAGAACTAATTAAAAGAAATCATATTGTCGAGTTGTTATGTATTGAAAATAGCAAAATCCACACTGAGGCAAGTAAAGAAAATATAACAACAATTCCTCTGAGAACCTCTTTAATTGATTTGATAAAAAATTTATTTGTTGTTTCTAATCTTATAAAAAAAAGAGGTTATGAATTAATTCATACTCAAGCATCAAAAGATTTGTGGTTACTTGTTCCTGCACTGAAAATTATTAACTCAAAAATACCTTTAGTTTTCACCAAACAAGTTGGTTCATTTATTATTAAAAAAGATCTCTTACATAACTTTTTATATAACCGAGTCAGTAAAGCATTTGCAATTAGTAATGTTATCAAAAAAAATCTTTTGGAAACTACCTCACTAAAAGAAGATAAAATTGAAATTGTTTATAACGGAATTGATACAAAAAAATTTAATCCCGAGATTTCTGATAGAAAAAAGATTCGGAATGAATTTAATATTGAGGATACTGAACTGTTGATCGGAATGCTTGCAAGATTTACCCCTGGAAAAGGACACGAAGAGTTTTTACAAGCCGCTAAAATTCTCTCAAAAAAATTTTCAAACTTGAAATTTATTATTGTTGGTGAAGCGAGTCGCGGTGAAGATGATTATGCATATAATATAAAATTGTTGGCTAAAAGACTTGATTTACGTAATGTGATTTTCACTGGATTTCGTAATGATACAGTTGACGTTTTATCTGCGATGGATATATTTGTTTTTCCATCACACTCAGAGGCATTTGGAATTGCTTTAGCAGAAGCCCTTTCGATAGGCGTTCCCTCTGTTTGTGCAAATTCTGATGGAGTGCTTGATATCGTAATCGATGGAGAAACTTCACTTTTATTTGAGAAGAAAAATCCCGTAGATCTTGCTGACAAAATTGAGAGATTAATTATTGATGAAAGCCTTAGAAAAAAGTTTAGTAATGCTTCAAGAAAAAGAGCCATTGAAAAGTTTGATTTAAATATTACAATGGAAAAAACTATAAGAATTTATAATGAACTATTAATAAACAAAAATTGAATATGAAACACAGAACTTACTTTGATAATAAACAATTAAATTATATTATAGAAAATGGGGAACTCTCTGAAGCCGCTCAAATGCTTTTTGAATTACAATGTAATGATTGGCAAATGTGTAGAGATAATTACGAACAACTTAAAAATGTTAGATTGAAAGAATTCAGGTTTGGTAGTTATAAAATTAAAGCACAGTATAATCCCGGACGTTTAATTTCAACTTCAGCTAAAGTTGATCCTAAAAGTATACAAGAGAGAAAATGCTTTTTATGTGAAGAAAATTTACCCCCCGAACAAAAAGGAATTATTTATAAAAATTCTTATTCAATTTTAATAAATCCATACCCGATTTTTCCAATACATTTTACTCTTACTAATCTTCAACATCAACCGCAGAGAATAATTGATACTTTTCCGGACTTATTAAGTTTTAGTAAAGATTTGTCAAAAAAATTTACAGTTATTTACAACGGACCGCGCTGTGGTGCTTCTGCTCCTGACCATTTACATTTTCAAGCAGGTAATAAATTCTTTATGCCAATTGATGATGAAGCAGATTTAATTTCTAATGAATTTGGTGAGATAATAATTGACAATGAAGAAATTGTTGCTCTTGCTGTTGATGACGGATTAAGAAAATTTTTACACATTGAAAGTGCTAATGAAAATCAACTTATCAAGTTCTTTAATCATTTTTACAAGGTTTATTCTGATATTTTGAATGAATCTCAAGAGCCACTGTTGAATATTATTTCCTTTTATGACAGTGAGTTCGGCTGGAGGTTAATTATTTTTTTGAGAGCCAAACATCGTTCTCATCACTATTATGAACAAAGTGACAAACAAATTCTCGTAAGTCCTGCTGCTATTGATTTAGGTGGAGTTTGTATTTTTCCAAGAGAAGAAGATTTCAACAAATTAAATGAGGAATTAATCAAAGAAATTTTCTCAGAGGTTTTCATTGATAAATCTTTATTAGATAAAATAATTAAATCCCTTAATCATATAATCTAATTTTCTCTTTGAAACTAACATCATTATTCTTATAATTGAGTAAACCTTTAAAAATCAAATCGGGAGAAAAATATGAGACGAAAACTACTTGGTCTCGGATTGCTCTTATTAATCCTTTCAGTTCGAACCTCTGCCCAGATTGAACCGCTTTTCAGATTCGCTGATTTAATGCGAATTACAGAAGAAAATCCCTCAATGATTCAAGAAGCAAAGGAAGCTACTGGAGAATTAAATATTCCTTATGCTATTTACTTGCCAAGTGGGATTTATATGGAAGCGAGAGCAGTGAAAAATAAGAAAGTTCTTTTTGCAGTGATAAATAATCTTGCTGACATTTATGATAATGCTGAAGTTTTAACTTGGGAGCAGATAGAATCAAGGTTCAGTTTGGTAAATGGTAGAATGCATTTTATGAAACAACCCACCATAAATCCGAATTTAGGATATCCATCCACAATATCCACTGAGTCAACTGGTGGGAAATATTTACTTGTCCCTGAATGGAATGCAGACAAAGTAATTAAACTTAATCCATTTAACGGTGATTTGATAGATGCAAATTTCATTGTTGCTTCAGGTCCTCTACAATCTCCAAAACAATCCAGGTTATCTCCACACGGTTTTATCAGTGTTTCTGATCAAATAAGCGATCTCGTTCAAAAATTTGATACATCAGGAAATTATCTTGGATTTTTTGCACCGGCTGGTGGAGTTAACACAGCTATTTTAGACAATATCAGGGGACATAATTACAGAGCAAATAATAATCTTGTAGTTACAGTTGGAGGTGGAGGTAATAATAACTCTATTCCTCAATTTGATGCTTCAGGTAATTTTATAAATCAATTTATCACTGCAGGATCTGGAGGATTAAATAGTCCGTTCGATATAGTTTTCCGTTCAAACGATTGTCTTGTGAGTGCAAGCAGTAGCAATAAAGTTCATCGTTACACATTGGATGGGACATATATTAATGATATAGTTGCAAGCATTCAGTTCCCCCAACAAATTCATTTAATGAGTGATAGCAATTTTGCAGTTGCAGGATTTTCTACACCATCTGCTCTATATGTTTATAACTCAAATGGTACTCAAATAGCATCCTATAATGTTGTCACTGGCTTGAGAGGAGCTTACAGATTACCCAATGGAAATTATTTGGTTACAAATGGCTCTGGAATTCACGAGATAACAACATCAAATACTCTGGTAAGAACAATTGTATCTGGTGCAAGTGCACAATATATTGACTTTGTTGATTTCCAACTTATTCCAGTTGAACTAACAAGTTTTATGGCTCAAACAATTGATAACTCTGTTTTATTAAGATGGTCAACGGCAACAGAGCTAAATAATTATGGTTTTGAAATTCAAAGAACATCTGACAGAACTTTTTCAAACTGGAATCCAATTGCATTTATAAACGGGAAAGGCACTACATCAGAACCACAGAGTTATTCTTTCCGTGACGAAAATTTATCATCTGGAAAATATTATTATAGACTAAAACAAATTGATTTTGATGGTAGTTTTGAATATTCACATATTGTTGAAGCTGAAATATTGAATCCAAATGAGTTTATTCTTTATCAAAACTATCCCAATCCATTTAATCCAATTACTAAGATCAAATTTGCAACTCCTGTTGATGCAAAAGTAAAATTGAGTGTTTACAATCCAACTGGGGAAAAAATCTCAGAACTAACTAATAAGTTTTATTCTGCCGGAACTTATGAAGTTTCATACAATGCTAATGAATTAAATAGTGGTATTTACTTTTATAAAATTGAATTTATAACAAATAATGGACAATATTATTCAGATGTGAAGAAATTCATTTTAGTTAAGTAAATACTCTTTTTGATTAAAATATTTATGTCTTCTCTCTGATTCGGGAGAAGACTTTTTTATTTTTTAAAGGTTATATGAAAGAATAAAATCAGATTTTCTGATTATTTTTGTTTTCAAGAAAGTTAATTAATAAAAAATTAGAAATTATTATGAAACTTAGATTTTTAATAATAGTCACGACTCTGATAGTAAGTAAATTATTTTCACAAGATATTACTTTTATTCCAAGACAAACATCTATCTCTGATACAATGGGCAAAGAATTGATTTTTTATATTGATGTGAGAAACATTAGTTCAAGTCCTCAAACTTTGTTTATAGTTAGAACTCAAAATAATTTGCCATCTGGATGGTCTTCTTCACTTTGTTTAGACTTTTGTTATCCGCCCTTTATTGATAGTGTTGCAACAACACCTGATTTTGGAAGTAATCCTCTTCAACCCGGTGAAATGAGAGAGGTATCCCTACACGTTTATACAAGTTCTAATACACCAGGTCAAGGGACTGTTCAATTGAAAGCTGGAACTTTTAGGAATCCAACTCAAACTATCATCAGAAATTTTACAGCAAATACCTATAATCCAACTTCTGTTGAAGATGAATATTTAATTAAAGACTTTAATCTAGAACAAAATTATCCCAATCCATTTGGTAAAACATTAAATTCTTTCAACCCAAGTACAACAATAAATTGGAAATTATCCAAAGCAGGTTGGATATCAATAAAATTATATAATTCACTTGGTCAGGAAGTAGATACAATTGTTGAAGGATATTATGAAAGTGGAAATCACTCAAAATTATATTTAATAAATTCCACATTACCTGCAGGAATCTATTTTTATCAACTTAGAACAGATTATAATGTCGAAACAAAAAAAATGATACTGGAGAAATAATGAAAAATTTTCTTTCCATTGTTTTTATAACTTTTATTTTTATTAATCAATTGAATTCACAAACAGATGAACTAAAAGGTAAACAAGCATTAAACTTTAAACTTGAAAGCATTGATGGAAATCAAGTGGAGTTATCAAAGCTTTATGGTAAAGGACCAATTCTTCTTAGCTTCTGGGCTACTTGGTGTAAACCTTGTATTGAAGAGATGGTGGAATTAAATAAAATTTACGAAGAATTTAAAGACAAAGGTTTTAATCTTTTAGCAATATCAACCGATAATGAAAAAACTATCGCAAAAGTAAAACCTTTTATTAAATCAAGAGGATATAATTTCACTGTATTATTAGATAAAAATTCTGAGGTTGCCCGCAAATACTATGCTCAGCAAATACCTTACTCCGTACTTTTGGATAAAGATGGAAGAATAATTCAGACCCATCTTGGATATATGAAAGGTGATGAAAAAAAACTTAGAGAGCTAATCATATCTTTATTAAAATAATTCCAGAAATTCTTCTATGAAATTATTCAGAATTATCATCATTTTACTTTTTATCATAATAGAAAAAAATATTGCGCAGACTAATGATGAGACTAATTTTGAAACACCGTCAGGAATAGGTTTTTCAAATCAAACAGATTATTCTTTTGACATAAAAGATCGCTCGGAAACCTTTGAAAGTTGGACAAACCTTGATTATTCAAAAGGAATTTTTTCAGCAGGATTAAGACTTGAAATTTTCCAACCGAATGATCCTGATCCTTCAATCCATCGAGGTAAGCTCTATTATGCTGATGTTGCCTTTAAGTATCTTTCAGTTGACTTATCTAAATTAAATTACGGATTGAAACTTACTGTTGGAAATTACTACGAATTGTTTGGAAGAGGTATGGTATTAAAAAGTTATGAAGATAGAAATATTCGAGTGGATAATAATTTGATAGGTCTCAAATTAGAAGCATACTATGATGATCTTTTTATAACTGCATTAAGTGGAACCGCAGCGAACTCACAAAATATTAGAGAAGATATTATTCAGGCTATAGATATTTCTTACTTAGGAATTAATTTTCTAAGACCTGGCTTTTCTTATGCTGTTAACATCCCTCAAGATCAAAATTTAGGAAAGACAAGTTTAACATCATTTAGATTAGAACCTTCAATTTGGAATTTTGATTTTTATTTTGAATTTGGTGCTAAGCAAAATCAAAAAATTAAAGAACAATTTTTAAGCAAAAATGAAATAATTGTCGGAAAAGGTTTTTATGCTGGATCAAGTTTTTATATTGGACAGTTATCTATTTCTGCGGAATATAAGTTATACGATAATTTTTCATTTACTTCAAGTGATCAAACTATTTCATACAATACGCCACCAGCCTTAAGAAAAGAATATACTTATTTGCTATTAAACAGACATCCCTCTCCACTGAATGCAAATAATGAAAAAGGATTCCAAGTTGAATTAAATTATTCATTTGACGATCAAACAAATTTTCAAACAACTTATGGAATAACTAATTCTCTGAATAAAAACTCATATTATCAAAGAATTAACAGATTAAATATTCCTTCTCAACTTCAATTTAAGGAATTTTTCTTGCAAGCAAACAGAATATGGGATGAAGGTTTTAATTCAACTTTTGCATTTGGTTATAGTGAGGAATTATCAAGTTCCACAAAAAACATTACTCCAATAATTGAGAACAAATTTTATTTTGATGATATTAACACAATAAAGGTAGTACTAGAACATCAACATACAACTAACACTTTAACCAATGAAAAATATTTTTCCAATGTTCTTGCATTAGAATATTTACGTTCCCCATCATTTAATGTAATCCTATTGACGGAAATGCAAACCAAAGAAAGAGACAACGGAAAGTTAGTAAGAAAATTTTGGAGCTTTATTGAATTTGGTTATAAAATTTTTTCAAATACAGACTTAAGCTTACTTATTGGGTCAAGACAGGCTGGAAATATTTGTATCGGTGGTGTTTGCAGATTTGAGCCTGAATTCAGAGGAGTTGAATTAAAAATTCTTACAAGAATCTGAAATCATCTTCATCATTCAATTCGATTTCTTCAATCAATTAAAATTATTTTGATTATTTTAATAGAACTATTAATTAAATTTTTAAGAAAATGGAACAGATAAAATCGACAACAATAATTGGCTTAATTCATAATGGTATGGCTGCTATTGGCGGCGATGGTCAAGTAACATTAGGCAACACTGTTATGAAACATAATGCCACTAAAATAAGAAAACTATTAGACGGAAAAGTTCTATGCGGTTTCGCTGGTGCATCTGCTGATGCTTTCACGTTAATGGAAAGATTTGAAGATAAACTTCAGCAATATCGTGGAAATATTTTTAGAGCATCTGTTGAACTAGCAAAAGATTGGCGAACTGACAAATACCTTCGAAGACTTGAAGCTATGCTTTCAGTTATTAGTAAAGATACAGCATTAATCATTTCAGGTAATGGTGATGTAATTGAACCTGATGATAAAATTGTAGCAATTGGATCTGGTTCAATGTATGCATTAGCAGCCGCCAAAATGCTTATTAAACATAGTAATCTAAGTGCAAAAGAAATTGTAATAGAATCACTAAAAACCGCTTCTGAAATTTGCATTTATACAAATGATAAAATAAATGTAGAGGTAATTGAATAATTATGGAGAAAAAAGATCAAAAAATTGCAGCATTAACCCCATCTGAAATTGTTAAAGAGCTAGACAAATACATAATTGGTCAAAGTGATGCGAAGCGTGCGGTCGCTATTGCTTTAAGAAATAGATGGCGAAGACAACAGGTTAAAGATGATATGCGCGAAGAAATTATGCCGAATAATATAATTCTAATCGGTCCTACTGGTGTTGGTAAAACAGAAATTGCTCGAAGATTATCAAAACTTGCTCAGGCTCCCTTCATAAAAGTAGAGGCTTCTAAATTTACAGAAGTTGGATACGTTGGTAGAGATGTTGAATCAATGGTAAGAGACTTAGTTGATGTAGCTGTAAATATGGTTAAATCTGAAAAAACAATCGAAGTTCAACAAAAAGCAACTGAATTAGCGGAAGAAAAAATTCTTGATATTTTGATTCCACCAGTGAAAATACATACTTCCTCTGAAGAAGCAAATAATTCCATTGAAGGAGAAATACAAACCACACCAGAAGATCACGCTAATGAAATTATAAAGAACCGCTCTACTCGCGAATGGATGAGGAAAAAACTCAAAAATGGTGAACTTGATGATAAAATTATAGAATTTGACTCTCAAGAAGTACCTGCAGTTGGGATGCAAATTTTAGGTCCTTTTGGAATGGATGATATGGGTATCAATATTCAAGAAATAGTTGGAAGTATGATGCCAAAGAAAAAAAGAAAAAAGAAAACTACAATTAAAGAAGCTCGAAAAATTCTCACTCAAGAAGAAGCTCAAAAACTAATTGATATGGAAGCTGTTCAAAAAGAAGCTATTCAACGCGTTGAAAATTCTGGGATAATTTTTATAGATGAAATCGACAAAATAGCTGCTACAGGTAAATCGCACGGCCCTGATGTAAGTAGAGAAGGAGTTCAAAGAGATTTGTTACCAATTGTTGAAGGATCAAATGTAAACACTAAATATGGTGTTGTTAAAACAGATCATATTCTTTTTATTGCTTCTGGAGCATTTCACGTTGCAAAACCTTCGGACTTAATTCCAGAACTACAAGGACGATTTCCAATAAGAGTTGAGCTAAATAGTCTTACAGAAGAGGATTTTATAAAAATTTTAACTATGCCTGAAAATGCTCTTCTTAAGCAATATAATTCTTTAATACAAACAGAAGGCGTTAGTTTGGAATTTACTGATGATGCGATCAAAGAAATTGCAAAAGTCGCCTCAGAGGTAAATGAACAAGTAGAAAATATTGGAGCAAGAAGATTGCATACTATTCTGACAACCCTACTAGATGACATTCTTTTTGGTGTTCCTGATTTGATAAACGATAAAAAAATTACAATTAATGGTGATTTTGTTCGTGATAAATTAGGTAAAATCGTTAAAAACAGAGACTTGAGTAAATACATTTTGTAAATTTTAATATGGAATATCGCCAGGCAAAAACTGGGAAACTTATGATTGAAATTCTTCCAGATAGATGTGACTTTTGTGGATGTTGTGTTGGAGTTTGCCCTGAAGATGCAATCGAACTAAAAGAAGCAGAAATTTTTATAATTGATCCAAGATGCACAAACTGTGCTAAATGTGTGTGGTCTTGCCCGATAGAAGTAATTAAGTTTAACAAAAATGGAATACCAAAATAATCTTCAAAAGTTTTTTATCAATTTGTAAGCGGAATTAATACCCAGACTTTTGATCTATGCAAAAAGAATATGATGTTATCGTTGTTGGTGCTGGTCCTGCTGGAAGTATGGCTGCGAGATTTGCTGCTGAAAAAGGTGTATCTGTTTTAATGCTTGAAAAAGATAGAGATGTTGGATATCCAGTTCGATGTGGTGAAGCAATAAGCAAAGCCGGTGTTGAGGAATTCATACAAAGTGACGATAAATGGATAGCAGCGCGAATTAGTAAATTTTCCTTCAATGCCCCTGATGGATCAGAGGTTATAATTGAATTTGGTGAAGCAGGTTATGTCCTTGAAAGAAGAATTTTTGATTACGAGCTTGCTCGAACTGCAGCTGATGCAGGTGCTGATATTTTAACTCGTGCTTATGTAAATGGATTATTATTTGATGATGATGGAAAGGTCTCTGGTGTTAAGTACGAATATCACGGAGAGCAAAAAGAAATTAAATGTAAAGTTGTAATTGCTGCTGATGGAGTTGAATCACGTGTTGGAAGATGGGCAGGATTAAAAACACATATTGATTTTCGCGATATGGAAAGCGCTGTACAAATAACTGCTGCCAATATTCCAGTCGATCAAAATACTTTATATTTCTTCTTTGGAAAAAATGTGGCACCAAATGGATATTTTTGGATTTTTCCCAAAGGACACAATAAAGCAAATATTGGTTTAGGAATAAGCGGTATAATCGGCAAAAAAAAGTCAGCTCAGTCCTTTCTTGATGATTTTATGAATAAACATTATCCTAATGCACCAATACTGACAAAAATTGCTGGTGGAGTTCCTTGTTCAATAACTCTTGATAAAATCTCTGCTCCTGGAATAATGTTAGTTGGGGATGCTGCTCGGCAAGTCAATCCGTTAAGTGGGGGTGGAATCGCAAGCGGTATGATTGGAGGTTCAATTGCTGGAAGAATTGCTGCAGAAGCTATTCTGATGAATAAACTTGATCATATTTTAACCTACGATAAAGCCTGGAGTGATAGACTTGGGAAAAGACACGAAATTTTTAATCGAATCAAAGAGGGAATTTATAATTTCTCAGATGAGAAATTTAATAGCATCGCACATTCATTATTAAAAATTCCTATCGAAAAAAGAACTCTTGGAAGAGTATTCTCTGTAGCTCTTTGGAATAATCCCTCACTTCTATTAGATATAGCAAAAGTGTTTGTTATCTAAAATTATTCAGAATTTCTTGAATTTACCTGAGTGGGATTGTAACCGGGGGGATAAGGTCCTTCTTTAGGCTCTTCTCGTGTGTTATTAACTATAAAGAAATACAACATTATTAGCAAAATAATCAAAGTATAAACACGACTTCTGTTCTTTTTGTAGCTCCAAAATGATTTTTTTGAAACTACTGTAGAACCGATTTTTTTTTCCTTATTAATATTTTTGTTTTTTTTAGACATCAAATGCAAGGATAAATGTTAAAAATAAATGCCGCTCGTTCTAAACCAGGAACAGATTTACGAGCGGCTCTTATGAAAATGTTATTCTCTTACTACCCAGACTTTTATTTTAGCTGTAACGTTTGGATGTAATTTAATACTTGCAGTATAAATACCTAAGGTTTTAATTGCTTCTTCTAACTCAATCTTTCTTTTATCTATTTGATAACCTTTTTCGCTCAAAGAATCAGCAATCATCTGAGTAGTAACAGTTCCGAAAATCTTATCTTCTTCACCTACCTGAACAGGAATTGTGATAGAAATTTTCTCGAGATCTGCAGCAAGTTGCTGAGCATTTTTCAATTCCTGAAGATTACGTTTTTCTATTACTTTCTTTTCTTCTTCTAGAGCTTTTAGATTTCCTTCGACTGCGACATAAGCCAAACCACGTGGGATCAAATAATTTATGGCATAGCCATCTTTAACATCTATTACTTGTCCAACTTTCCCGAGTTGCTCGATATCTTTTCTTAATATCACTTTCATAGACATCCTCTTTATCTATTTAACTGAATCTGAAACGAATGGCAACAAAGCAAGGTGACGCGCACGCTTAATGGCTATAGCAAGTTGTCTTTGATATTTTGACGATGTTCCTGTTATTCTTTTAGGAATTATTTTACCTTGCTCAGTGATAAATTTCTGCAACAACTTTACATCTTTATAATCAATGTACTTGATTCCTAATTCTGTAAAGCGGCAGACTTTTTTTGGTTTAATTTCTTTCTTCATTATCCTTACCTGTCTCTGGTTCCTTTATTAAATTGGATTCTTCTTCAGGAATAAATTTATCATAAGAATCTTCTTGATATACGCTTTCATCTTCTGAGACGCTATTAACTTCATCTTCTTTCATAGTTCCATTTTCGGAACCAATTAATCTTTTATTTAAGAATTGGATTCTTCGTGCTTTTATTTCGACAATACTTCTGTTATGACCATCTTCGGTCTTCCAACTACGACTCTGAAGTTCTCCATCAACAAGGACAGCAGAACCTTTTTTGAGTCTGTCACGGCAGCTTTCTGCTAATTTATTCCAGGCAACAACACCGACATAGCAGACATCTTCCTGCCATTGATTTGAACTGTCTTTAAATTTTCTATTTGAAGCAATAGAGAAATTAACAACGGGTGTTCCGTTAGTTGTTTCTCTGAAAACAGGATCCTTTGTTAGATTTCCTGCTATGATCACGTAGTTGATTTCGGGCATTTTCAATTCAGCCATTGTATTACCTCCATACTTAACATTTGATGAATTAATTAACCATTGTCTTCATTTTTAATTCCTGCTTCAATCTGATTATTATCAAACGAAGCTGTTTCTTCTTTTGATGAAGTTGATTGAATTTTATTTTTTTCAATTTGCTCTAAAGCATACTTATTAAGCTTGATAGTTAGATACCTTAAGATATTTTCATCAAGGTTGTAAAATCTTTCAAGCTTCGCTAAAAGATTTGATGGTGCAGAGAAGCGAAATATCACATAGTATCCGATTTTATTTTTGTCAATCGGATAAGCCAACCTTTTTCTCCCCCAATTTTCAAGGTCTGTGATGCTTCCACCATTATTTGATATGAATTCTTTGATTTTGTTTATTTGAGATTCAATTATTGAATCTTCTAAAGTTGCATTTATAATAACTGCAGATTCGTAAATAGCAGTTTTCATTTTACTATCACCTCCCTTTGGACTTTTGGTCATTGTAAATCATATACTTACAATGACAGGGTTAAAAAATAATTTAATTAAAAGCGTTTGCAAATCTATTTAATTATTGGTGCAATTACAAGAGCCACAACAGACATTAATTTAAGTAAAATATTTAATGACGGACCAGATGTATCCTTAAATGGATCACCAACTGTATCTCCGACAACAGCAGCTTTATGAGCATCAGAGCCCTTATAGTATTTCTGTCCTTGAAATTCTATTCCTTCTTCAAACATTTTTTTAGCATTATCCCAGGCACCTCCTGCATTTGCTTGAAATATAGCCATCAAAACACCAGAAACTGTAACTCCCGCAATTAAACCACCTAACATTTCTTTGCCACCTAAAAATCCAGTTATTATTGGGACAAGAACTGCTAATAAACCTGGGATTACCATTTGTTTAATTGCAGAGGTAGTTGATATTTCAACACATTTAGCATATTCAGCTGTTCCGTGAGCATTTTCAAAGACATTTTTATCATCTGCAGACCACTCAGAAAAATCTTTTCCTTGATTTTTTCTCATAACTTCGAGCGCTGCCTTTAATTGTGGAATAGATGTAAATTGTCTTCTTACTTCTTGTATCATAGACATTGCTGCCTTACCAACGGCCATCATCGCAAGAGATGAGAATAAGAACGGAATCATTGCTCCTACAAATAATCCTGCCATAACTGTTGCTTTTGAAATGTCAATAGATTTCAAATCAGATGCAGTCATATAAGCACCAAATAGAGCTAAAGCAGTAAGAGCAGCAGAGCCAATTGCAAAACCTTTTCCAATTGCTGCTGTTGTATTGCCAACAGCATCTAATTTATCAGTACGACTTCTTACTTCTTTTGGTAACTCTGACATTTCAGCAATTCCACCTGCATTATCTGAAATAGGACCATAAGCATCTACTGCTAGTTGAATTCCAAGAATTGAAAGCATTCCAACTGCTGCAATTGCAATTCCATATAAACCACCAAAGTTAAATGAGAGAATAATTGATGCAGCAATTACTATTATTGGTAAAGCTGTTGAGAGCATTCCAATACTTAAACCTGCTATTATGTTGGTTGCCGTCCCAGTAACTGATTGACGTGCAATACTTATAACTGGTTTTTTCCCACTTCCAGTAAAATACTCTGTTATCATTCCTATCATTGCTCCACTAACGATACCGATAAAAGTAGCAGCAAAAATATTTAAACTTGAATATTGTCTTGTTTCATCATACAAAGGATCTGAATAAGTCCAATATTCAGGAAGCAACCATTTTATTATGAAGTATGAGGCGATAATCATCAAAGTTCCGGCTACAATATTACCAAAATTTAAAGCCTTCTGAGGATCTCCCCCTTCTTTAACTCTAACGAAGAAAGTTCCAATGATAGATGCAAGGATACCAAATGCTGCAATTGATAAAGGTAGAATAACAGCACCAAGTTGGAATTTTTGATTGAATTCTGGTAATGCAAAAAATGCTGCACCAAGTACCATTGTTCCAATAATTGACCCGACGTAAGATTCAAATAAATCTGCGCCCATTCCAGCGACATCACCTACATTGTCACCAACGTTATCAGCAATAGTAGCAGGATTAAGAGGATGGTCTTCTGGAATACCAGCCTCTACTTTACCCACTAAATCAGCACCAACATCAGCAGCTTTTGTATAAATACCACCACCAACTCTTGCGAAAAGGGCTATAGAAGATGCGCCGAAAGAAAATCCAGTTATGACAGTAATTATTTTGTTCAAATCATTAACATTATTAATTCCAAAAACATCACTATAAAAAATGAATAATAATCCTAATCCTAAAACTCCAAGTCCAACAACGCCCATACCCATAACAGAGCCGCCTGCAAAAGCAATTTCGAGGGCTTTGCTTAAACTTTCCCTTGCGGCATTTGTAGTTCTAACATTTGCCTTTGTTGCTACTTTCATTCCAATATACCCAGCTAATGCTGAGCAGAAAGCTCCAACTATAAAAGACACACCAACTAATGGAGAAGAATTCTCCGAGGTAGAACCGCCATAGGCTAATAAAATTGCTACTAGAATGACAAAGAAAATTAAAACTTTATATTCAGCTTTAAGGAAAGCCATTGCTCCCTCTGAAATATGCTTTGCAATTTTCTGCATTTTTTCTGAACCAGCATCTTTTTTAGAGATCCATTTGGTTCTCCATAATGTGTATGCCAATGCAAGTAGTCCGAAAACTGGAATAAGATGAATAATTAGGTCCATTACTTTCTCCTCACTACTAGTTTGAATTTAAATTTTGTTTTAATTTTTCTTTAACTCGACTATAAACTGAAAGCGCTGATTGATATCCATCGATTATAAATGACATAATAATATCTGAAAAACATTGAAAAAGTTTTTCAAATGTATTTAATTCTTCCTGAGAAAAATCAGATAGCACGTATTGGGATAGTTCCCCATCTTGAAATTCATTACCAATACCTATCCTAAGTCTTGGAAAGTCAATAGTGTTTAGGTGGTAAATGATTGAAGCCAAACCATTATGTCCACCATCTCTTCCAGACTTTTTTAATCGAAAGTCAAATTTTTTTAAGTAAATATCGTCAACTACAACCAAAATATTTTCTGAAGTCAAATTATAATTACTGCAAACTTTTGAAACTGCTATCCCACTATTGTTCACATAAGTATTTGGTTTAATGAGAACAAATTCCTTAAAATTAAAATCTCCTTCTACATAATCATATTGATATCTAGAAGGAGAAAATTTAAGATTATTAATTCGAGCAAAATGATCTAAAATTAAAAAGCCAATATTATGTCTGTTTAATTTATACTTATCACCAGGGTTACCAATTCCAATAACAGCACGCACAAAAATTACTACTCTTCTTCTTCCTGAGCTTTTCCTTTACTAATTACTTCAGGTTCTTTTATTTCTTCAACCTCAGTAACAGTTGTAACTTCTTTATCTGTTCTTTGATGAGTAATTGATACAATAATAGAATCAGGAGAATTTTTAATTGTTATTTTATCAAGTTTAATGTCGCCAACGTGTAATGAGCTACCTTTTTTGAGATTTGTAACATCAATTTCTATGTGCTCAGGTATATCGGTTGGTAAACATTCAATTTCAAGTTTATGTAAGAATTGTTGTAACAGACCACCCTCTTTTACACCAATTGCATTTCCAACTAATTGGACAGGAACTTCAATATGAACTTTTTCACCAGTTTCTAAACCAATTAAGTCAAAGTGAACGATCTTATCTGTAACGGGATCAAGTTGCACATCTTTAATCACACAATCGAAAGTTTCACCAGAGTCAACTTTCAGACTTATTAGATGAGTTTTTGATGTGAATACCAAAGGATTTAATGAATTCGCATCAACATCAATAGGTAGAGATTGATGATGTTTTGAATAAAATACTCCAGGTACTCTACCATTTTTTCTTAATTGTGTTAAAACAGATTTTGTTGATATTTCTCTTTTTTTTGCTTCTAAAATGACTTTTTCCATAGTTACTCCGATTCTTTTAACCTTTATCTATATTAAATAATGAACTAATTGACTCGTTATAATGAGTTCTTACGATAGCTTCAGCAAATAGTTTTGCAGCTGAAACGATTTCTATTTTATCACAAGAATGTTCACCAATATCAATAGTGTCAGTGACGAAAAGTTTTTCAAGATTTTTCGATTCTTGAATTCTCTCACAAGCCTTGCCTGACAAGATTGGATGCGTAATAGCTCCATATATTTTATTAGCACCTTTTGATTTTAAAGCATCAACGGCACCAATAAAAGTTCCCGCTGTATCAATCAAATCATCAACTAATAAAATATCTTTTCCTTCAAACTCTCCGATTATGTGCATTACTTCTGAAACATTCTGTGCAGGTCTTCTTTTATCAATTACTATCAAAGAACTATTTAACATTTTTGCATAAGCTCTTGCAATTTTAATACCTCCGACATCAGGAGATACAACAGCTAAATTGTTTGAAATATTTTGAACTCTTCCTAGCAAAACAGAAGAGCCGTATAAATGGTCAAATGGGATATCAAAAAATCCCTGAATTTGAGCTGCGTGTAAATCCATCGAAATTACACGATCAGCACCAGCTTTTGTTATTAAATTAGCCATCAATTTGGCTGTGATAGCTACTCTTGGTTGATCTTTTCTATCTTGTCTAGAGTATCCAAAATATGGAATTACAGCAGTTACTCTTTTTGCAGATGCTCTTTTGGCAGCATCCAACATAATTAAGAGTTCTAAAATATTTTCAGCAGGTGGATGCGTTGGTTGAATAATAAAGATATCTCTACCTCTAATGTTCTCAGAGTATTTAATCCAAATCTCTCCATCACTAAATCTTTTTTTCTCAATTCCACCTAGCTCAATACCCAAATGAGCAGCTATTTTGTTAGCTAAAGACACATTAGCACTACCTGCAAAAATCATAAATTCATTGGGCATACAGACAATCTCAATTTCTTAATAAAATCAGGCTTCAAATATAACCAAAAGTTTCTTGCTAAGTCAAATAATATTTATTTGCTGATCAAAACTATTTTTTAGGTTTAACATAATAATGTGCGCTCTGACCGAAGAAAACCTCTGCTGCATCCATAATAGTTTCTGAAAGAGTCGGATGCGGATGAATAGTTAATTTAAGATCAGTGACATTAGCACCCATTTCAATTGCAAGAACACCTTCAGAAATTAGTTCACCAGCATTAGGTCCACAAATTCCAATTCCAAGTAAACGCTGAGTATCAGGATCAATAATTAATTTTGTTAAGCCGTCTGTTCTGTCAAGTGTTATTGCTCTTCCGCTAGCGGCCCAAGGAAACTTTGCAACTTCGTATTTAATGCCTTGCTTTTTCGCTTCTTCTTCAGTTAAACCAGCCCAAGCAACTTCAGGATCAGTGAATACGACAGCAGGAATTGCCATTGGTTCAAAAGCTACTTTATGTCCTGCGATTGCTTCTACTGCTACTCTTCCTTCGTGACTTGCTTTATGTGCAAGCATTGGTTCTCCAGCAATATCGCCTATAGCATAAATATTTGGATCGGTAGTTTGCATTTGCTTATTGACTTTAATCCAACCTCTTTCGTTTACGGTTACTTTGGTGTTCTCTAATCCAAGACCGCGAGTTTCTGGTTTTCTTCCAATTGACATCAGGACATAGTCATAAGTCTTTTCAACAACATTTCCTTTTTCATCCTGAATTTTTACAGAAATCCCATTTTCAACTTCCGTCATTTCAAGAACTTTACTACTTGTCATAACCTCAGCAAAACTTTCTTTCACTTTTTTTACAAGAAAGTTTACGAGATCACGATCTGCACCTGGCAACAATCCCGGCATCATTTCAACAACTGATACTTTAGTGCCAAGAGCTTGATAAACAGAACCAAGCTCAAGTCCGATATAACCTCCACCAACTACTAATAAAGATTCAGGAATTTCAGGCAAATCAAGTGCTGATGTCGAGTTGAGTATTCTTTTTGATTGAATATCAAGAGAAGGAATTGTTGCAATAACAGATCCAGTTGCAATTATTGCTTTATCAAAATTATGTTCAATTGCCTTACCATCAAACTTTTCAATTTTTAATTTTGATGAACTAATAAAACTAGCTCTTCCTTGTATAAAATTTACTTTTCGTTGTTTCGCAATCTGACCTAATCCACCAGTTAGTTTGTTTACAACGCTATTTTTGAAATTACGAAGTTTATCTAAATCAATTTTAGGTTTTCCAAATTCAATTCCCCAGTTTTTTGCTTGTTCTACTTCGTGAATCAGTTTTGCAACGTGCAATAATGCTTTTGAAGGAATACATCCTCGATATAAGCAAACTCCTCCTGGATTTTTCTCAAGGTCAATTAGTGTAACATTCATTCCAAG
>JANWVQ010000045.1 GCA_025056745.1 Ignavibacterium sp. | reverse complement strand
GCTGATTGCAAACTTCGAAACTTTGAGAAAACTTATCCAGATAGATTCATCGAAAACGGAATTGCTGAGCAAGATATGGTTTCAATGGCTGGTGGATTAGCAAGAATGGGTTTGATTCCGATTGTAAATACTTTCGCGAGTTTTCTCGCTGCAAGAGCAAATGAACAGATTTATAACAATGCAGGAGAGAAAACAAAAATAATATACACCTGCCATTTTGCAGGAATGATTCCGGCTGGTCCGGGAAAATCTCATCAAAGCGTTCGAGATATTTCTCTGTTCGGTGCTTTGCCAAATGTTACAATCATTCAGCCTTGCAATGCTCAGGAGACAAAGTGGGCAACGGATTATTGCATAAATGTAGCAGAAGAAAATTGTGTATTAAGATTAGTAATTGGACCTTCACCTGAGAGGATCAAACTTCCTGTAGATTACCAGTTTAAGGTTGGCGTTGGAGTTGAGTTAACAGACGGAGATGATGCCATCTTATTTAGTTATGGACCAGTAATGTTACACGAAGCACTAGTTGCAGCTGATTATCTGAAAAAAATTGGATTCGGATTAAAAGTTGTTAATATGCCTTGGTTAAATAAAATAAATTCAGAATGGTTAAAACAAATTTTAAAAGATCAAAAAAGAATTTTTGTATTAGAAGATCATTCGGCTGTTGGTGGACTTGGTGATAGGTTATTAAATGAAATAGTGAAAATTCGTGAAATTGGTGGCTTCGAGTTTACTAATTTTGGATTAACTGATTATCCAGAGTGCGGAACGCCTTTAGAAGTTCTTGAATATCATCAGTTAGATGGAAAGTCTTTAGCGAAAAGAATTTCCGGGATTGAAGACATCGAAACTGCAGAAGCAGTAAAACAAAAATATACTGCTGATGCACCACAATGATTTATTAAATTTCTCGTTAAATTTGAATTATTAAATTCGAAGGAAGAGAATGAAAAAAGCACTTATAACCGGAATAACTGGACAAGATGGTTCTTATCTTACTGAAATACTTTTAGAAAAAGGATATGAAGTTCACGGAATAATTCGTCGAAGTAGCTCTTTCAATACAGGAAGAATTGATCATCTGTACGAAAATCCTGAGATTTTGAATAAAAAACTTTTTCTGCATTACGGCGATTTAGTTGATACAAGTAATCTTAATCGTCTTCTTGAAAAAATAGAGCCAGATGAAATCTATAATCTTGCAGCACAAAGTCACGTTAAAGTCTCATTTGAAATTCCTGATTACACAGCACAAGTTGATGCACTCG
The DNA here is from genome assembly GCA_025056745.1 of Ignavibacterium sp. Classification (GTDB taxonomy): domain Bacteria; phylum Bacteroidota; class Ignavibacteria; order Ignavibacteriales; family Ignavibacteriaceae; genus Ignavibacterium. The sequence goes on along the minus strand of JANWVQ010000045.1, from coordinate 772 downwards.
GCACTTTAAGATTTTTAGATGCAATCAGAGAAGTTGGATTAAGACAAGTTAAATTTTATCAAGCGTCGACCTCAGAACTTTATGGAAAGGTTCAGGAAATTCCTCAAACAGAAAAAACTCCATTCTATCCACGTTCACCTTACGGAGTTGCAAAACTTTACGGCTATTGGATTATTGTTAACTACAGAGAAGCATACAACATTTTTGCTTCAAACGGAATTTTATTCAATCACGAATCTCCGAGAAGAGGAGAAACTTTTGTAACAAGAAAAATCACTCGTGCTGCTGCAAGAATAGTAACAGGTTTACAAACTTCGCTTTCACTTGGTAACTTAAACGCAAAACGAGATTGGGGCTATGCTCCTGAATATTGCGAAGGAATGTGGAGAATATTACAACATCACCAAGCTGATGATTTTGTGCTTGCTACAAATGAAACCCATACTGTAAGGGAATTCGTGGATTTGACATTCAATAATTTGGGAATTGAATTAGATTGGATTGGAGAAGGTGAAAATGAAATTGGTAGAATAAAATCTATTAATCTTGATCGAGCAAAGCAATTTGTTAATTCTGAAATTTTTTCGCAAAGACCTAAGGTTGATTTCACAACTAATTTAAAAGTTGGAGATGTAATTGTTAAAGTTAATCCTTTTTATTATAGACCAACAGAGGTTGATTTACTGATTGGTGATTACACAAAAGCAAAAAATTTACTTGGTTGGGAACCAAAAACTAAATTCGAAGAATTAGTCAGAATTATGATTAAAGC
>JANWVQ010000010.1 GCA_025056745.1 Ignavibacterium sp. | reverse complement strand
AGATCAAGGAAATTTTACTGGTGGGCTTGGATTAAATTGGATTGATGGAAAACCTCATTACAAATTGAATTTTCAACCAGAGATCTCTTTTATGAATTTTGGCTTAGGTTTAGATCTTAATCTTGATTTTGAACCTTCAGGTAAATTGAGAAAAGAAAATTTTAATGAATTCTCTGATTACTTGAGTGTTATCAGATATATTAGATACGGAATGAAAAACGAACCTGTTTTTATAAAACTTGGAGCATTAGGTTATTACTCAATCGGTCACGGAACTATAATGAATAATTATAACAATAGCCCTTCTTTTGATAATAGAAAAATTGGACTTATTGCTGATATTAATTTTGGAAAATTTGGTTTTGAATCAATTTATAGTTCATTTGGTCAATCAGGAATTATGGGTTTTAGAGGTTATATCCTTCCAATTCAATTCACTTCCGCAGCAAACTTACCAATTATAAATAATCTTGAAGTGGGATTAACATTAATTTCAGATTTTAATAGTTTGGCACGAGTTGATAGCGGATATTTTGACACAAACGGTGAATTTAAGGTTGTTAAAGATGGTGGAGATGTTTCATTTATTGGTTTTGATGTTGGATTACCTTTATTAAAATCTAATTCGACAAAAATTCTTCTTTATTTTGATTATAATAAAATGATCGATTTCGGAAGTGGAATTGCAACCGGGATTAAATTAGATTTTAATGGTTTAGGATTGATTTCTATTTCTTCAAAACTTGAAAGAAGAATCAATAATGGCAAATATCTTCCCGCCTACTTTAATTCACTTTATGAAATTGAGAGATTTAAAGCTGATCCTATAAATCAAACATACTTTACAAAAGTTAATCAGCTTAATTTCATCAATGAAAACCTAAATGGTTACTATGGTGATTTACTTTTACGAGTTTTCAATCTTTTCGATGTAATTGGTAGCTATCAAAGATTAGATAAATTACCAAACAGTGGTATCCTAAATTTACGAACCACTATAGAACCAGAAAATTTTTCTTTCGTTTTGAGAGCTGGTTATGATAAAATAAATATAAGGGATGAGAAAGACTTATTCAAACTTGATGATAGATCATATTTATTTACAGAACTTGGTTATAAACCTTTTGATTATTTACTTGTTTCAATGATTTATAATTGGACATTTACTCCAATTAGAGATGTAGGTAACAACATCATTGACTTTAAACCACAAAAAAGAATTGAACCAAGAGTAACTTTTGTTTATCCATTCAAGTTTTAGTAATTATTATTATAAAACAAGAAGCCTCTTAATTCAGATACACTATAAAAGCATTTTTGAGGATTCATAATTTTTACTTTATCTGCAGAATAGCTATCCCAAACTACTGATGCTATCTCTATACCTGCACTTAGTGCTGCTTTAATATCAGATGGAGCATCACCAACCATAACTACTTCATTTTTCGATAATTTGAATTCATCAATAAATTTTATTATTCCCTCTGGAGAAGGTTTGTGATTTTCTACATCATCACCTGTTACAATTAGATCGAATAAATCTCTAACACCAAGAAAATTTAACGTTATCAAAGATGATGTACGTCCTTTACCAGTATAAATTCCAAGGATACAACCATAATTCTTTAAATCAACTAAAAGCTCTTTTATTCCATCATAAAGAAGGGCAATATTATGATTTTGATGATAATAATCATAATAATCCTTTTTAACTTGCTCAAACTGAGTGGGAAAAAGTTGTTTAAAGATTACATCTTCAGTTGGACCGAATAATGAAATTATTTCTTCATTAGTAAAAATTTTATTAAGATATTTTTTTGCAATAAAATTAAATGAATCAAAAATAAGTTGATTAGTGTAAGTTAGAGTTCCATCAATATCAAAGATGACACCCTTGAATTTCGGTTTCATAGTTAATAAAATTTTTTAGTCAAAAATACAAATCAGAATTATCAATCTTGTTCATAGTCTGCAACATAATTAAGTTTGCACCCGTCAAAATTCAAATAAATTAAGAGGTTCAAATTGGACATTGCAGCATTAAATGAAAAAATTAAACAAGAAAGTGCTTTCATAGACACTTTATTTTTAGAAATTTCAAAAGTAATTGTTGGTCAAAAACAAATGGTTGAAAGACTAATTATTGGTCTTTTAGCCAATGGTCACATTCTTCTTGAAGGAGTACCAGGACTCGCTAAAACTCTTGCGATAAAAACTCTTGCTACGGCAATGAAATCAAAGTTTCAGAGAATTCAATTCACTCCTGATTTGCTTCCTGCTGATTTAATAGGAACTCAAATTTACAATCAAAAGGATGGAAATTTTTTAATTAAGAAAGGTCCTATTTTTTCAAATTTTATTTTAGCAGATGAAATAAATCGTGCACCTGCCAAGGTTCAATCTGCATTGCTTGAAGCTATGCAGGAAAGACAAGTAACTATCGGTGAACAAACATTTAAGCTTGAAGAACCTTTTCTTGTTTTAGCTACTCAGAATCCGATTGAACAAGAAGGGACTTATCCACTCCCTGAAGCTCAAGTGGATAGATTTATGTTGAAAGTAAAAATTGATTATCCTTCAAGAGAAGAAGAACAGAAAATTATGAGGCAGAATATTAGTGGCGAGTCGATTCAAATAAATCAAGTAGTGTCACCACAAGAAATATTGAATGCAAGGAAAATAATTCACGAAGTTTATCTCGATGAAAAAATTGAGAAATATATCCTCGATATTGTATTTGCAACGCGTGAACCAGATAAATTCAATTTAAAAGATTTGGTACATCTAATCAATTATGGCGCATCTCCAAGAGCCACAATAAATCTTGCTCTTGGTGCTAAAGCAATGGCATTTATTAGAAGAAGAGGTTATGTAATTCCAGAGGATGTTCGTGCTATTTGTTATGATGTTTTAAGACATAGAATAGCTATTTCTTATGAAGCAGAAGCTGAGGAACTTACTAGCGAAGATATTATCAGAGAAATTCTTAATAGAGTTGAAGTTCCATAATAATGATTGATAAAGAATTATTAAAACAAGTCAGAGAAATTGAAATACGCACCAAAGGGCTTGTTAATCAAGTCTTTTCCGGAGAATATCATTCTGTATTTAAAGGAAAAGGAATGGAATTCTCCGAAGTGCGTGAATATCAATTCGGTGATGATATTAGAAATATTGATTGGAATGTTACTGCAAGGTTTGGACATCCATTCGTAAAAATATTTGAAGAAGAACGAGAACTTACAGTTATTCTGATGATTGATTTAAGCGGTTCTTTATCTTTTGGAACAAGACAAAAAACAAAGCAAAAAGTTGCTGCTGAAATTAGTGCAATTCTCTCTTTCTCAGCTTTGAAGAATAATGATAAAGTTGGATTGATTCTTTTCACCGATAAAATTGAAAAGTTCGTGCCGCCGAGAAAAGGGCGTAAGCACGTTTTAAGAATTGTCAGAGAAATCCTTTCTTTCAAACCGGAGGGAAATAAAACTAATCTCCACAATGCGATGGAATTTCTAAACCATACAATTAAAAAACGATCAATAGTTTTCTTTATATCAGATTTTATTGATGAAGGATATGAGAAAATGCTTAGTGTTGTCAGTAGAAAACACGACTTTATCGCTTTATCAATTGAAGACTTAAGAGAGAATGAATTAGTAAATATTGGTTTGGTAAAATTTTTCGATGCTGAAACAGGTGAGGAATTTTTAGTTGATACTTCAAGTAAGAAGTTTCTTGATTTTTACAGAAAGAAAAAAGCAGAGTTAAATAATAAAAGAAACTATTTATTTCGATTAAATAAAATTGATACTATACTAATTAGAAATGGTGAAGACTATATTAAGCCGCTGGTTCAGTTCTTCAAAATCAGAGAGAAAAGATGGTAAAGAAAATAGTTTTTTTATTAATACTAATTTTTAGCTCACACATACAAGCACAATTTAAGGTTGAAGTAAAAACAGATACAACGGATTATTTAATTGGTGACTTTATAAATTTATCTATATACGCAGAGTTTTCTAAGGATTATCTTTTTCAAGAACCATCTTACAAAGACAGTTTAAAGAAATTCGAAATCATAAAAGAAGAAACATCAAAATTTGATACAATTAAAAGTAAAGTTATTTATAATAAAAATTTCACTCTAGCTTTTTACGATTCTGCAGAAGTTTATATTCCATCATTTCTTTTTTCATTAAAAACACAAAATGATACATCCAGAAGTTATTTCGTTTCTGATTCATTTGCCATTAGAGTTCACTCACTTCAAGTGAAAGCAAATGAAGAAATCAAAGACATAAAACCACCAATCAAAATACCTATTAATATCTATGAAATAATTTTTTGGATATTAGTTACCCTGATTGCTTTTGTACTGATTTACTTTATAGTTAAGAAATTGTTAAAGAAAAAGAAAGTTAAAGAAGAGAAGCCTGATATAATACTTCCACCACACATAGTTGCATTGACAAAACTTGATGAACTAGAAAAAGAAAGACTTTGGCAATCTGGAAAAGTTAAAGAATATCACTCAAGAATTACAGAAATAATTCGAGAGTACTTTGAGAAAAGATTTTCTTTTCCAGCGCTTGAGTTAACCTCTTCAGAGCAAATACAACTTTTGGAAAAAATTCCAGAAGCAAAAAATATTATCAAAACCGCTGAGGAATTTCTGACTAATGCTGATTTAGTAAAGTTTGCTAAATTTAATCCGGTACCTGATTTGAATGCTATTATGATGAATCAAGCGCGAGATATCGTTAATTCAACAATACCATTGACTACATTGCAACTTGATGAGAATACAGGGGATAAAAATGTTTAAAGATGTAGTGTTTTTATATCCTTGGGTTTTATTCTTCCTAATTTTAATTCCGATTTTAACATTTTTATACTTTTACAAATTAAGAAAGAAAGAAGCATCAATAAAAATATCTGATTCAAAAATATTTAATGAAGCTGGAAAATCTTTAAAGACTAAACTTATTCATTTACCATTCATATTGAAAATGTTTAGTCTCATATTACTTATTATCGCTCTTGCTCGACCACAATCATTTAGCTCCGGAACAAATGTAAATACTGAAGGAATTGACATTGCAATTGTTTTAGATATTTCTGGAAGTATGCTTGCAGAAGATTTTAAGCCCAATAGATTAGAAGCCGCCAAAAGAATAACTGATAAGTTTATTGAAGGAAGAGTTTCTGATAGAATAGGTTTGGTTATATTTTCAAGAGTTGCTTTTACTCAATGTCCTTTGACTATTGATTATGCAGTTTTGAGAAATTTACTCAAAGATATTCGTAGTGGAATGTTGGATGATGGTACTGCAATTGGAAATGCAATTGCTAATGGTGTAAACAGATTGAAGAACAGTGATGCAAAAAGTAAAGTAATAATCTTGATTACTGATGGAGTAAATAACGCCGGAGAAATTGATCCTCTTTCAGCATCAGAAATTGCAAAAGCTTATGGGATAAAAATTTACTCAATCGGAGTAGGAACTATTGGAGAAGCTCCATATCCAATTCAAACTCCATTTGGAATTAGATATCAAATGGTTCCAGTTGAAATTGATGAAGTATTGATGAGAAAAATTTCTGAGATTACAGGTGGTCAATATTTCAGAGCTACGAATAACCGTGCACTTGAAGAAATTTATAATAAGATTGATGCTATGGAAAAATCTAAAGTTGAGATAACTTCTTATAGAACAGCAGCTGAATTGTATTCATATTTAATGCTTCCAGCATTAATTCTTTTTTTAATTGACTTAATTTTTAGCCGAACAATTTTTAGGAAATTACCATAATGTTCAGATTTGAAAATCCCGATTATCTTTTATTACTATGGCTAATTCCGATATTTGTTGCGGCGTTTATTCTCTTGAAAAGAAGAAGAAACAAACTACTAAATATATTCGCTGACTCAAATTTATTTTCTATTCTTCTACCTGATTATAGTTCGACAAAAGATATATTCAAATTTATTGTTCAAATGTTGGTATTTGCTCTTTTAATTTTAACAATAGCAAATCCACAAGTTGGGACGAAGCTTCAGGAAGTAAAACAAAAAGGAATTGATGTTTACATTTGTCTCGACGTATCTTATAGTATGAGTGCTGAGGATATTAAACCAAACAGATTGGAAAAAGCGAAGTATCAGATATCACAATTAATTCAAAAATTACGTGGCGATAGAATTGGATTAATTGTATTTGCTGGAAATGCATACATACAATTTCCATTAACGATTGATTATTCAGCAGCAAATTTATTCTTGTCTGCAATTGATTTCGGAATAATTCCTCAACCCGGGACAGCTATTGCTTCTGCGATTGAAATGGCTGTTCAGTCATTTGATACTGCTTCAACGAAAAAAGCAATTGTTATAATAACAGATGGCGAAGATCACGAAGGAGATATTGATAGAGCGATTGAATTAGCAAAAGAAAAAGAAATAAATATTTATACAATAGGATTGGGTTCTCCGGAAGGTGCTCCAATGCCTGTTTTCGATTCGCAAGGAAATAGAATTGGTTATAAAACTGACTTCGAGGGAAATACTATTCTTACGAAATTAGATGAACAGATACTTCGAGATATTGCTGATAAATCTGGAGGAAAATATTACAGAGGCAATAATTATGAAGATCATCTTCAAAAAATTTATGAAGAACTTTCTCAACTTGAAAAAACTGAATTCGGGACTAAACGAATATCTGATTACGAAACTCGATATTATTATTTTTTAATACCGGCCATTTTTTTGATGATAGTTGAAATATTTATTAATGATAAGAAATCAAAATTGTTCAAAAAGTTGAATGAAAAACTAGGATTTGAAAAATGAAATCACTTATAAAAATTGTTTTGATCATATTAACTTTTGGTCTTGTTGGTTATAGTCAATCAGAAAGGAGTTTGAATAATGATGGAATTGAACTCTATAATCAGAAAAAATATTCTGAAGCGGAATTAAATTTTAGAAAAGCGCTTGAGAAAAATCCTAATTCAATTCCATCAAAGTTCAATTTGGGTAATTCTTATTATAAACAAGAAAAGTTTGATGAATCTATGAAAAATTATCAAGAGCTTTTGCAAAAGACTGATGATAAAGAATTAAAATCTAAATTATATCACAATATTGGTAACTCTTTTTTGAAGTCGAATAAGATCGAACAAAGTATTGAAGCCTATAAAAATGCATTGAAGCTTAATCCAAATGATTTGGATACAAAGTATAATTTATCTTATGCACTTTCTTTATTAAAAAATAATCAACAACAAAATCAGAATCAACAAAATCAAAAGAATAATCAAGACAAGAATCAAAATCAGGAACAACAAAATCAAAATAAAGAAGAAAACAAAAATCAAGAAAAACGACAGGATCAAAATCAGCAGCAGAATAAACAACAAGAACAAAAGCAACAACAACAAATTCAATCAAAGATTTCAAAAGAACAAGCTGAAAAAATTTTAGAAGCATTAAAAAACAGCGAAAAAGATTTACAAAAGGAACTAAGAAAACAAAAAGGTAGAGTAATTAAAACAGATAAAGATTGGTGATGAAAAAAGTTATTTTATTAATTATTCTTTTTACCAAAGTAGTCTATCTTCAATCTTTTACTGCTTCAGTTGATAACACGACTGTATCTGAGGGAGAACCTTTTCAAGTCGAATTTACTTTTTCTGGAAAGGATATAAATGCACTTTCAAATTTTAATCCACCAAATTTCGGTGGGTTAAAACCAATATCAGGACCTAATCATTCGACAAGTATGCAAATTATTAACGGAAATGTTAGTGCCTCTCGAACATATTCATATATTTTGGTTGCACCAACTGTTGGAAAATATACAATTGGTAGTGCTACGGTCGAATACAAAGGGGAAAAATTAAAAACAGAGCCAATTCAAATAACAGTAGTTAAAGGAACTCAAAAACCAAGGGAAGAAAAAAGAGAGACAGAAGTCAATATTCAGCAGATTGCAGATAACCTTTTTATCAGAGCAATTCCAGATAAAAATAAAGCATACATTGGAGAGCAAATAACTGTAACTTATAAACTTTATACAAGATTGAATATTGCTGCCCAGATGTCAATTAGTAAACTTCCTCAATATGTTGGATTTTGGACAGAAGAAATTGAAACAGCAAGAAATCTATCTTTTACAACTGAAGTAATAAATGGAAAAAGATTCAACGTCGCAGTTCTTAAAAGAGCTGCTCTTTTTCCAACTCAAAGTGGAACATTGGAAGTAACTCCCTTCGAACTAACAGTTCCGATTGAGATTCGAAAAAATCGTAGTTTAGATAATTTCTGGGACAGCTTTTTTGATGATCCTTTCAACAGACAAATTTATGAATACAAAGCCAAATCAAATTCACTAAATATCGATGTTCAGCAGCTACCAGAGAATGATAAACCATCTAGTTTCAATGGTGCTGTTGGTAAATATAACATCACTGCCTCAGTAGATAGAGAACAAGTAAAAGTAAATGAGCCAATTACTTTGAAAATAAAAATTACTGGTACTGGAAATATAAGTTTGTTGCAAGCTCCCATTTTCGATTTGCCTGCAGGATTTGAAAAATATGAACCGAAAATAAATGAAGAAATAATTAGAACATCTAAAATCTCTGGAAGCAAAACTTTCGAATATTTAATCATACCAAGAGCAGCAGGAGTTCGTGAAATTAATCCAATTGAATTCTCATATTTTGATCCAGATGCAAAAAAATATTTTACATTAAAGACTTCAGGATTTAATTTTAAGATTGAGCAAAATGATTCGCTTGTAGCATTATTAAACGTTGAGAAAGAAGCTATTAAATCATTGGGCTCTGATATACGTTCAATTAAAACTTCAAATATTGAATTAAAGAAAAAAAGTGAGTTATTGATAAACAGCGTTTCTTTTTGGATTCTTGTCCTAATACCTTTGATTGGATTTGTTGGAATTCTGATGTGGAATAATCATAATCAAAAAATTACATCCGATATAAAAACTTTTAACTATTTAAGAGCTGAAAAAATTGCTAAAAAAAGTTTGAAAAAATCTTTGAAGTATTTAACTGAAAATCGTCCTGAAGATTTTTATACAGAAATTGCACAAGCATTATTTGGTTATTTAGAAAATAAACTTGATATCAGTAAGTCAGATTTCACAATAGATTTAGCAGTTGAAAAACTTAACAAACTTGGAATTGAACAATCAATTATTGATAAAATGAAA
>JANWVQ010000157.1 GCA_025056745.1 Ignavibacterium sp. | reverse complement strand
TATTCAACATCTCTTTTAATTCGCTGGCTATCTGAACTGTTAATCTTTCTTGAACTTGTGGTCTTTTTGCATAATATTGAACCATCCTGTTGATTTTAGAAAGACCAACTACTTTACCTGAAGAAAAATATGCTACGTGTGCTTTTCCAATAATTGGGACAAAATGATGTTCGCAATAAGAGTAAATTGCAATATCTTTCTCAACCAACATTTGATTGAATTTGTATTTGTTTTCAAATAATGTAACAGATGGTTTGTTTTTGGGATTTAATCCCGAAAAAACTTCTTTAACATACATTTTAGCAACTCTTCGAGGAGTATCTTTTAAACTGTCATCGGAAAGATCTAAACCTAAAACCTCCATAATCTCAGCAAACTTTTTTTCTATTAATTCAATTTTCAATTCATCATCTATTTCAAAAGCATCGCTTCGAATTGGAGTGTTGATCGAAGTTGAGATGTGATCATCTTCAATATTTTCTTTATCAATTAAATTCGGTCTATAGAAAGTATCTCTCATAATTTTTCCTTAATATTTACTGTAAAAAACCGATAATAAAGGTGAATAGTTCAAAACTTTGATTAAGAGGGATGTGAACTAAGGTAAATAATAGTATGTTTAAGTTTTTAGAAATATGAATTAGTTTTGTATCAACAAAGTAAAATTTTTTTTATGGTAGATAAAGATAAAATATTATTAGCCGTCGAATATTTTGAGAAAGGATATCGTTTGCACATAAGTGGAGACGTTGAAAAAGCTATTGATGCATACAGAAAATCAATCAACTATTATCCAACACCAAAAGCTCATAATTTCTTAGGCTGGGCATTAAGTTTATTAGGTAAATACGAAGAAGCAATTGAGGAATGTAAAATTGCTATTGAACTTGATCCTGATTATGGAAATCCATACAATGATATTGGCACTTATTTAGTTAATTTGAACAGATATGATGAATCAATTTATTGGTTTCAAAAAGCTTTACAAGCTCGAGACTATGATTCCCCTCATATAGCTCTTTATAATTTGGGAAGGGTTTTTGAAAAGAAAGGAATGTGGTTCAATGCACTGAAATATTACAAAGAAGCTATAGAATTAAATCCAGATTATCCTCCTGCTGTTACTTCTTATCATAAATTATTAGCTCTTCTAAATTAAAATAACTTTTCTTAAAGATTTTTTATTTAATTTAATAAAGTAAATATTTTTCTTTAACTCATTTGAACCAGACTATGAAAATCTCAGAATATCTAACAAAAAATTCTATAATTCCTGAATTAAAAAGCTCTGATAAATATGATGTAATTGATGAGCTATTAAACTTATTCTCAAATGATCCTCGCGTAGAAGATTTAGAAGATGTAAGAAAAAATGTCTTTGAAAGAGAAAAGATAATGTCAACTGGTGTTGGTAAAGGTTTTGCAGTTCCTCACGGAAAATCTAACTTTGTTAAAGATATCATTGTCGCTTTCGGTAGAAGTAAAAATGGAATTGATTTTGAAGCCCTTGATAATCAACCTGTTTATTTAGTCTTTTTACTTGTTGGTCGAAATGATCTTGTAAGCTTACATATAAAACTTCTAAGTAGAATCTCAAAGATGATGGATAGGGAAGATTTTAGGCAGAAACTTCTATCTGCTGCTGATGAAGAAGAGATTATTAAAATTTTTACTGAAGAAGAAAAATCTGTTTTTGAATCCTAAAAAATCTTAGAATAAATTCACTATGATTAAAGCAATTACCGGGACAAAAGATATTTTACCATCTGAAATTTCGAAATGGTATCATCTTGAAAAAACTGTTCGGGATATTTTTAATTATTTCAACTACGTAGAAATAAGAACGCCAATATTTGAAGAGACGTCTCTTTTCGCTCGCAGTATAGGTGAAGCTACTGATATAGTAAGCAAGGAAATGTACACTATGATTGACAGAGGTGGTACTTCAATAACATTAAAACCAGAAATGACAGCTGGTGTTGTAAGAGCTTTTATCGAACATTCTCTTGGTGAAAAAAGTTCTCTGAATAAATTGTTTTATATCTCACCTATGTTTCGTCAAGAAAGACCTCAGGCAGGAAGATTAAGACAGTTTCATCAATTCGGTGCTGAAGCCTTAGGTAGCTCTTCTCCTTTGCTTGATGCAGAAATGATTGAAATGGCTTTTTTAATTCTAAAAAAACTTGGATTAAATGACATATTCGTTAAAATAAATTCTCTCGGAACACCTCAATCAAGAGAAACATATAAAAACGAATTAAGAAAATTTTTATCAGATAAAAAAGAAAAATTGTCTGAAGAAAGTAAGCTGCGTTTAGAAAAAAATGTTTTAAGAATTCTTGATAGTAAATCTCATCAAGACCAAGAAATTCTTAATAATGCTCCATCTATATTTGAATTTTTAGACAGTTCAAGTTTAGAAGATTTCGATATTGTAAAAAAATATCTTACTGATCTTGCTATTCCCTTTGAAGTTGACACCAGATTGGTTAGGGGATTAGATTACTATACTAAAACCACTTTTGAAATTATCAGCAATAAAGTAGGCTCTCAGAGTTCATTGTGTGGTGGAGGAAGATATGATTTATTAGTTGAGGAATTAGGAGGGAAACCTACTCCAGGAGTTGGTTTCGCTGCAGGTATGGAAAGAATTTTACTAGCCTGTGAAAATGAAAAATCTCTTAATTTACCAGAAAGAAATATTGATATTTTTATTGTCAGATTGGACAAGGAACTTTCGTTTAAAGTCGCTGAACTTGCATCGAATTTAAGAAGAAATCAATTGATTGTTGAATACGATTATCTCGATAGAAGTGTTAAAGCCCAGATGAGAGAAGCAAATAAATTAAATTCAAAGTTTGCTGTTATCCTAGGTGGCGAGGAGTTTAGCAAAGGTGAATTGATTCTTAAAAATCTCTCAAATGGTGAACAAGAAAATATATCATTAAATGATTTTAATAAATTAGTTAGTCGAGTAAAAGAATGGCATTAAGAAAACCTAATGAAATTCCGAAGATCTCTAAAGCAAGAGAGAAAACTATAGATAAACTTAAAAAAGCTATCCCAAAAAAGAAAAAAGAAGAAATTGAATTCATCTGTAAAATTTTTTACTTCTACGATAAGAAAGAAAAAAAGCAGAAGTGTCGAGTATTACTAGAAACAGTTAAGCTTTTTAATACATTAAACTATAGTATCTCTCTTCAACATAGAAAAATAAAAAACGAGATAGACATTAGTATTTTTGGCCTCTCTGCAAGAAATGATTATTTAACTGAAGTTAAACCAGCTTATGAAGTCGTTGATTTCGATGAATTATATGGTGAGCATATTATAAATATCATTAAACAAGATGGTTCTATAAATAGTATAAAAATTGATTTTAATCCTTATAAAAAGCAAATGAATTTAGTTGAAGAATTTATTCCTCCAAAAAAGAATAACGGTAAATTTTGTGCTTTTGAAATCGCAGAGAATTTGTTCTCCTTCTCTGAGGATTATTAATGAATTTAATTATTGGTAGAAGACCAGTTCTTGAAGCGTTAAATAGTAATAGCGACATCTCACAAGTTTATATCTTATATGGTCAAAAAGGTAAAATTATTGATGCGATAATCGTTGCTGCAAGAAAAAGGGGAATAAAAGTAAATCAATTATCATATCAAAAGTTTAATCAGATAACAACAAACAAAAACGCTCAAGGTGTTGTTGCCCTTCGTTCTGAATATTCTTTCTTCAATCTGTCAGAGATAATCGAAGAGTCGAAAAAAAGAAAATATCCCACAATTTTAATTCTTGATTCAATTCAAGATCCTCATAATGTTGGAGCTATAATCAGAACTGCTGAATGCTGTGGTATAAATTCAATAATTACAACTTTACATAACTCTGCACCTATTAATCAAACTGTGATTAAAACATCAGCTGGTGCAATTGAACACATAAAAATCTGTCAGGTTCATAATTTACCTTCGATAATTGATGAACTAAAAAAAGAAGGTTTCTGGATAATTGGCTCATCGTTAAAAAATTCGAAGAATTATCTGGAAGTAGATTACAAAATTCCTTTAGCTTTTATAGTCGGTAATGAAGAAAAAGGTATAAGAAAGTTGGTATCTGAGAAATGTGATTTTTTAGTCCATCTTCCAATGTTTGGTAAAATAAATTCATTGAATGTTTCTGTTGCCACAGGAATTTTTCTTTATGAAATTATAAAGCAACAAAATCAACTCTAATAATAAATTCCTCAATAAATAATTTCGAATTGAATTCATCTTTAACAAACTAAAACAGTAACTCACAAAACATATACGTATATTTGCACTCACAAAAAAATTTTTTAGCTATGAATTTTATTGACAAACTCGAAAAAATTAAACAACGATATCAGCAAATAAATCAGTTATTTACCGAACCTGATTACTTAAGTAATCCAGATAAAATAATTGCACTTAATAAAGAAAAAAGTGAAATTGAAGATATTGTTATTGCTTATGAAAAATATCAAAAAATTTTGAAAGACATTGAAGGAAATAAAGAACTAATAGAAAACTCATCAGACAGGGAAATAATTGAATTAGCCGAATCTGAATTGGAGGATTTGAAAAAGGCTCTGTCAGATGCAGAGGATGAATTAAAATCTCTTCTTTTACCAAAAGATCCTAATGATGATAAAAATGTTATTGTTGAAATTAGAGCTGGCACTGGTGGCGAGGAAGCTGCTTTGTTTGCTAATGATTTATTTAGAATGTACACGCGCTACGCTGAATCTAAAGGTTGGCATTATGAAATTATTGATATAAACGACACGGGTTTGGGCGGAATAAAAGAAGTGATTTTTTCTGTCAGTGGAGAAAGCGTTTATGGAAATTTAAAGTTTGAATCTGGTGTTCACAGAGTTCAAAGAGTTCCTGAAACAGAAGCAAGTGGGCGAGTTCATACATCAGCTGCTTCTGTTGCAGTTCTACCTGAAGTTGAAGATGTCGAAGTTGAAATAAATCCTAACGACTTGAAAATAGATATTTATCGTTCTGGTGGAGCAGGTGGTCAAAATGTGAACAAGGTTGAAACTGCTGTTAGAATTACTCATATTCCTACTGGTATTGTTGTCCAATGTCAAGATGAAAGATCTCAACTCAAAAATCGTCAGAAAGCAATGAAAGTCCTAAAAGCAAGATTATATGATTTAGAAATGTCCAAGAAAATCAGTGAAATATCAGCTCAAAGAAAATCTATGGTTAGAAGTGGTGATAGAAGTGAAAAAATTCGAACTTACAATTTCCCTCAAAACAGGGTAACTGATCATAGAATTGGGTTAACACTTTACAATTTGTCAGAAATAATTGAAGGTAGACTTGATGAATTAATTGAACAACTTAAATTAGCCGATAAAGCAGAACGATTACAGTCAGCTGAATATGAGTGATTAGTCAAAAATTATATAAAGTCTTATCTAGAGATGATGGGTTATGTTTCATTTGAATTTTGATTAAAATGAATTAAAATAACTGTTACATCATCATCAAAATTATTATTTGTAAAACTTATAAATTCGGATTTTAGTTCTTCTAAAAGATTTTTGCTTGAATAATTTTTTTGTAAAAAACTATCTAAAGAGACAGCCCCAAATTGTGTACCCTCTTTATTCCTTGATTCATTTAATCCATCTGTGAATAAAATTAGTTTGTCGTTGCTTTTAAGATCAATTAAAATATCATCATATTCACTTGTATCGCTAAATCCTAAAAGTAAACCTTGAGATTTTTTACGGGATATGATTCCTTCTTCAGATTGTATATAAACTATTGGATTATCACCTGCACCACAATACTTAGCAGATTTGTCTAAATTATTAAGATGAATTATTGATAATGAAATAAACACTTCTGAAATTCTTACATCTTTGTAAATCATTCTATTTACAGCGGATATTATTTTTGCGGGTGAGTAATCCTTTGTTGATTCTATAACAGCTCTGACAGTGCTTCTGATATATCCTGCATAAGCTAAAGCAAAATGCCAAGCCCCCCACTTTTTACCCATCACATCACCGAGCACAATCAATAAATTATTTTCATCTATTAAAAAGTAATCTATTAAATCTCCTCCAGGAATTCCTTGATAGGTTTGATGCCAATGTTGAATGCTAAATCCATCGAATTTTGGAGCTGAATCTGGAACAACTTTTATAGCAACAGAAGAAGCAGCTGAATGTAACTCAGAGATTGCTTTAGATTTTTGCTTTTTGAGACTATTCAAAATTGCATTGACTTTAGCGATGACTACTTTAGGACCTGCAGTTTTAATAACATAGTCAGTAATTTCCAAATCGTAACCTCTTAAAATGTCTTCCTCACCTCCTTTTGCAGTAAGAAATAAGAAAGGAATATTTTTAACAGAACTTTCTTTTAGGATTCTCTCGCGAAATTCAAAACCATCCATCTCAGGCATCATAATATCAGAAATGATTAAATCAGGTGAGAAAGTTTTAATGCTTTCAAGAGCAGCTTTGGCATTATCAAAAGATTTACATTCATATCCTGCTTTTTCTAAACTAAATTTAAAGAGTTTGATCATATATGGATCATCGTCAACAAGTAGAATCTTTGTTTTTTCTTCCTGAGCAGACTTATCTAAAGACTGTTTAGTGAACATTTCAAAAATTTCAGACCTTTTTAGTAAAGTGGTGATTCTCAATTTCAAGTCTTCAAACTCATAAGGCTTTAATAAGATTTCATCACCTTTAGCTTCTATCAATTTATTAATCTCATCATTATTTGTGTCTTTGGATATGATAATCACTGGTATATTTTTAGTCGAGTCCTCTTCTTTGATATTCTTGTAAAATTCAATCTGATTACTTGAAAAGTTATCTATTTCAAAAATTATAAGATCTATTTTGTTGCTTTTTAATGAATTTGAAAGTTCAAATGTGTTTGAAACTATATGGACAGAGAAATTTTCACGTTTCAGTGGTAAAAGAAGACTAATAGCTTCGTTTTTGTCTTTATTAAAAATTAAAATTGTTTTAGGTGTAAAATTAATCATTAACTATTTGTAGCTATTTAATGCCTGATCTAATGATTCATAAATTTCAAAGACTCTATACATCCTAGTTAGCTCGAACATCGAAGCTACTGAAGGTTTGAGATTACATAATTTGAGAGTTCCTTTTATGCTTAGCATTCTTTTCAAAGATACTACTAATGCACCAAGGAAGGTAGAATCAATGAACTCACAATATCCCAAATCAACTATAATGTCGCGAGTTCCATTTTCAATTTCTTGTGTCAATATTGCTTTAAATTCTTCTGCTTCTTTTATGGTAGCTCTAACTAATTCCACAGTTATAACTACCTTGCCTTCGATTATTACTCTATCGTAAAACATATTTATATCCTTTCAATTTGATATTCCGTATTTTTCAAGAAGTCGATAGATGGTAGCTCTACCGATTTTTAGCTTTTTCGAGGCTTCAAATATATTTCCGTTTGTGACTTTCAATGCGTGTCTTATAGCTTCTTCTTTTACTTTTTCAAATGGAATTATAGTATCTGGAGGGAATAAAGGAGCATTAAGATCATAATTTGAAAAATTATCTTCACTTCTAATATTAGTAGGCAAATCATTTACATCAATATAATCTCCTTCAGAAATAATCATACATCTTTCTATTGTATTTTCAAGTTCTCTGATATTACCAGGCCAACTGTAATCATACATTGCTTTAAGAGCCCTTTTGGTAAATCCTTTATAATTCTTTCCTAATTTCTGATTAAATTTTTGCAGAAAATGTTCTGCTAAAACTATAATGTCTTTTTTTCTCTCACGTAATGGAGGAATATGAATTGGAAATGAGTTTAATCTGTAAAATAGATCCTCTCTAAAAAGTTTCTCATCAACTGCGGTTTTAAGATCTTTATTAGTTGCTGAAATAATTCTAACGTCTGTTTTAATTAGTTCTGTTCCACCGACTCTTTCAAATTCTTTTTGTTGGATTACTCTCAGTAATTTTGCTTGAAGAACCATCTCAAGTTCACCAACTTCATCGAGGAAGATGGTTCCACCGTTTGCGATCTCAAATTTTCCTAATTTTCTTTGATGAGCGCCGGTAAAGGCACCTTTTTCGTGTCCGAACAATTCGCTTTCCAATAGTTCACGAGGAATTGATGCACAATTGACAGCAACGAAAGGTTTATTTTTCCTAATACCATTATAGTGAATTGCTCTTGCTATCAATTCTTTACCTGTTCCGCTTTCACCATATATCAAAACTGTAATGTCATTATCCAAAACTTTTGAAACTAACTTGAAGACTGATTGCATTTTAGGATCAACGGAGACAATATTTTCAAATTTAAATTCTTTTTCGACATTATCCTTCAGACTTCGCAACTCACGAACTAGATCGTAATTTTTTATTGCGTTCTTAACAGAAACTTCAAGCTTTGCTTGATCAATTGGCTTTGTGAAATAATCAAAAGCTCCGATTTTAATTGAATTAACTGCTGTATCTATACTCGATTGAGCAGATAACATAATTACTGGTAAATCTGGATCATAAGCTTTAATTTTTTTTAGAGCTTCTATGCCGTCGATTCCTGGAAGCATTATGTCGAGGAGAATTAAATCAGGTTGTTTATGCAGATTTTTTAATAAGTCCTCTGCGTTTGTAAATTGCTCTGTCATATAACGCCACTTGTCTTTAACCCAATAATTTAGAAGTTTTAGAATATTGGGTTCATCATCAACTATAAAAATGACTTTTTGCACAGCTGCCTCTAAAAGCTTTGTTTTGGAAGTTTTATTAAAACCGTAGTCCCTTTATTTAACTCGCTTTGAATATCTAAAATTCCTTTATGTAATTCGATTATTGTTTTTGCATAAACTAAACTAAATCCTGCTATGTTCGTTTCAGAAAAAACTATTTTTTCATCTGTTAATTTCATAAAAATATTTGGAATTTCATCAGGATTAATGCCTATTCCCGTATCAACTATAACTATATCAATTTCTTTGAAAAGCACTTTAACTTGGACGAAGACTCTACCATAATTTTCATTAAATTTTATAGCGTTGTGAATTATAGAGGCGATTGCGCGCATAATTCTTGATTCATCAGCTTCAATTTCAATTTCTTCTTTGTTGGTTTCAAAGTTAATTGTAATATTCTTTTCTGCTGCAATATTTGAAAATTCATCAATTACCGCTCTGATTCCTTTAACCAAATCAAACTTGGATTTATTTATTAAAAACTTCCCTTGCTGAATCATCGAAAGATCGAGAATATTATTTACAAGTCTTGTCAATCTTTTTGCTTCATTTAATATTATTTGCGTGAATTCTTTAATCAACTCAGGAGGCAAGCTTGGATCTGAATTGATATTCTCAGCAAAACCAATAATTGAAGCAAGTGGAGTTCTTAGTTCGTGGGAAATATTTGAAATAAAAGTTGATCTAAGTTTTTCTAATTCTTTAAGAATAAATTTTGGAACAAATGCTCTTTGATTTTCAATTTGAAGAATTCTTTCAAGCTCCTGTAGTCTTGGATATAATTCTAATATTTCCTTTTCATATCGTTTAATCTCATCAATATTGATTCCAGATATCAAAACATAGTTTATTTTCGAGTCGGAGCTAATTGTTTGAAAATTCAAATTATATTGCTGAGAGAAACCAATTTTTGATTGTAAGTTAGTCCTGAAATTACCTTTTTGTGACCTAATAACTTTATCGAAATTGTTAGCAAATTCTTTCAGATAGTTGGGATCTATGAGCTCATTTATGTGCATTCCTAATAGTTCTTCTTTTGAATATTCGAGATGCTTTGCACCCTGAGCATTGACGTCTTTTATATAACCCCTGTTATCTAAAAGAATTAAAAGTTCTTGAGATAAATCGAAGAAGTTTGAATAAATATATTCAATCTTTTCGTTTTGGTTAGTTGTTACTTTTTCAGATTTATCAGTCAATTCTTTATCGAAGACATCCATATATTTTAGTAAGTTTTCAGCATTAAAATAGTAGAATATTTGAATTTGTCAAACGATGGATTAAAAAGTTTTTATTGAGTTTGAATTAACTCAAAATACTTTCTAATTAATTCCTCATAGTCTTTTTTATATCCTTCCTTTAAATATTTTTTTAGCTCTTGTTGAAGTTTCTCAGTTTTGGGGTCATTCTTAAAATTAATTCCTTCAGGTCCTTTTCTGACAATGTCTTTACCTGTTTCTGATTGTCTTTCTTGCTCAAAATCTCTTTCATTAATTGATTTTTGTGCATCGAGTAATCGTGAAAGGATTCTTTCCTGTTTTTGTATCAAATCATCATCAAGTTTTTGTGATTGCATCTGAGTAATAACTTCCTGCATTTGTTTTGAAAGGTTATCAAGATTAACGGGAATTCTTTTTGATAAACCAGATTCCTGAGCTTCTTTATTCAGTTGTTCTAAAGATTTGCGGATAATTTCTTGCTGTTGTGCCAGTCGCTGTAATTCACTCATTTGTTGCTGAGTTAATTGACCTTGTTGCATTTGCTGTAACATTTGAGTCAAATTGTTTAAGCTCATTTGCTGACCGGCTAACTGTTGAAGTTGCTGCATTAAAGACATCATTCCGCCTTGCCCTCCACCACCTTGCATCATTGATTCCATCTGATTTTTCAAAGACATAATTGCTTTATTAATATTTCCCATTGCTTCTTGCTGTTGTATGACTGAAGTTGGTGAATTTCTGTTTTGAAGAAACCATAAAGATTGATCCATATTTCTAGCTGCGTCTCCTAAAGATTTACCCATTTCAGGAGTGATTGCAAAAGTTTTTTGAGAAAGTTCTGACATTTGTTGGAGTATTCGATTAAGATTTTCTTTTAGTTCATTTTGTTGTTTGGATACAGAATTAAATTGCGAAGAATTCAAATCCATTTTTTGAGTTTTATTCTTTAAATCCTCTTGTTTTTTAGAGAGAGTTATAAGGTTTTCAGTTATTCGCATCATATCTGTAAAAGTCTGAATTTGATTCTCCTGTATCATTGCATCTTTCATTTGCTGAATCATCTGCTGCAATTGATTCATATTTTTTGAAAGTTGTTGTTGATTCTGTTTTGCTGATTGCATTTGATTTTGTTTCATCTTTTGAGATGCATCTTTCGATAGCTCCTGATTGTTTTGTTTTTCAAATTCTTCTTTAAGTTTTTTCAGCTCTTCATCGGGGACATCATCTAAACCTTCCATTTTCTTTTCAAGATCTTCAATAGCCTTTTCCATATTTTCCAAATCTTCAGTTATTCTATCTTGTTTTTGACTGAGTTCGTTTCGGCTCTTTTCATCAGATTGACTTTTATTCATTTGATTTTTCATCTCTTCAAGAGCTTCACTGAGTTCTTCGGTTCTTTTCATCAATTCATCAATCTTTTGTTCGACCTGAATTCGTTTTAACAGATTAAGAGTTCTTTCAATGCTTTTTCTCAAACGTTCTTCATCAATTTGAAATTCCTGCAATTGTTGTTGAGTAAGATTTCTATTCATTTGCTCCAAATTCTGACGAAGTTTTTCGAGTGCTTTTTTCATTTCATCGTTTGTCATTTCAGACATTAGTTCTTGTAGTTGAAGATATTTTTCAAGTGTCTCTTTCGATAGAAGTTTATTCTGTTGAAGCTCATTTTGAACCTCACGCATCTTTTCAGAAATATTCTGCATCTTCTCCTGAAGATTTTCAAATTTATCTATTGCTTTTTCAATTCTTTGTTTCTCTTCCCATTTAAGTTCTTTTTTATCTTGCTTCAGTTCTCGATTGATTTGATCTAATTCTTTTTTCAACTCCTGAGCCTCTTTAAATACTTCCTCAAGCTCTTGTTGAATATCCTGTTGATTGTTGTTTAACTTTGATAGAAGTTCTTCAAGAGTTGGGACTCTGAAGCTGATGGTTTTTGTCTTTGAAGATTTAGGTCCGCTGATGATATCATTATCAAAAACTTCTAAATAGAAAGAGAAAATTTCATTTACTGAGGGAGCCAAAGGAGTTATATTCCAGATATAATTTACAAATTGCTCTTTGGAATTTTTATCAATTCCAATTTCGAAGGAATCAAAGTTTTCCTGACCAGATTTTTCAATTAAAGAATATCTTCTAAAATGTAAAATCAATTTGGAAAAACCGTAATCATCCTGAATTTTTAGATTTATCGGAATTCTGTTGTCTTCTGATAAATCAAAATCATTTATCGGTGAGCTCAATTCAATGGTAGGGTATTCATCGTTCAATGATTTGACGGAATAGCTTATTGGCTGTTCATTCCAATTGTTAAGATCATCTAAAATTCTGATGACATAATTAACATCTTTATTTACTCTGAATCTTCCTTTTGCTGAACTACCGAAAACTTGCATTGGAATTCTTATTGAATCACTGAACTCAATAAATGCTTCTTTTAATTTTTTGTTTGATGTTATACTCAAATCAACTTGACTTCCTTTTAATGCGGTGATATTCCCATTATCAAATTGTTCAGACGGTAAAATTTTAGAATATGAAGGTGCAGTTATTTTTAAGTTTAATGTTTTAATCAAGGGATAATCAGTTACTTCAATATTATAAATTTTGCTTTCAATTTCATTGGCAAAAGCAAAATAGCTGAAACTTTTTATAACACTCTGAATATTGTATTTAAAATTTCCTAAAGAATCTTCCTGTAGTTTTATCTTTCGGAATTCTGTTTCTTCATTTTCTTTGATCATTAAAAAAATTTCTGACGGTTTCTTTCCAATTACTCTAATTTGAATGTTAACATTGTTACCTTTTGGAACTTGAATATCACCGGGAGAAACTTCAAAATAAAATTCCTGTGGTGGGATAAAATCTTTATTGAAATTGTATAGTCGATTTGCTGCAGCTAAAAGTCCATTATTAATAATCAAAAGAATCAGTAATGAGATGATTATATAAGATTGATTTAATATTTTTTTCCTTAATGATTTAAAGTCTACTAAGGAGTCGAAATCCAATTTTTCAACTTTTTGATAAGTTCTCTTAAATGCTTCTTCAATTAAACTTAATGAGTAAAGATTTAGAACATTTTTATCAGTAACTAATTGAAGAGAATTAACAAGTTCATCTCTTATTTCTGGGAAGTAACTTCCTGTTCGTTTAGCAGTCTCAAAATAATCTCGTGATGAAATAATATTAAATGCTTTTGCTAGTGGAATTAAAAAATTCATTAAAAGTAAGTAAAAGGTGAATGCTATCCAGATTGAAATAAAAGCTGTGCGGACAGAAGAGGAATAATTAAATAAAAATTCTAAAACTATAAATGAAAATAAAAGTAGAAATGAAAGGGTAAAAGCATCTGCAAATCCACTCAATGATTTATGAATATATTCTCTGTTTAAGAAAGAATCTAATTTTTTAATTATCTTTTGATAGAATTCGTTTTTCATAAATTACTGGCTTAGTGCAAAAATTATAAGGTTTGCCCCAAATTTAAGAGCTTCCAATCTTTTTTCTTCGGGATTGTTATGAACTTCTTTATCAGCCCAGCCATCACTTGGATTGGATTCATAGGTATAAATAACAGCGATTCTATTATTGACAAAAATTGCAAAAGTTTGAGTCGGTTTTTTATCGTGTTCGTGAATTTTGGGTGCACCGTTTTCAAATCTGTATGGAGTTGTAAAAAGTTTATGATTAAATGGAAGCTCAATGAACTCTTTGTCTGGGAAAACTTTTTTCATCTCTCTTCTGATTGCTTTATCTAAACCATAATCATCGTCAATAAAAAGAAATCCACCATTCTCTAAATAAGTTCTTAATCTTTTTGCTTCATCAGATGAAAAGACTACATTTCCGTGTCCAGTTAAAAATAAGATCGGGTAAGCGAAAATTTCATCAGTTGAAATGTCAACAAATTTGTAAACTGGATTTGTTTTTATGTTTGGAAAATTTTGTGATATGAATTTCAATAAATTCACTTCAGATGACGGATCGTTATACCAATCTCCTCCTCCTGAATATTTCAATCTTGCAATCACCAATCCATCAATATTTTGTGAAAACAGAATTTTAGTAAATGTTAAAACAATTATTATAATGTTTTTCATAAACTGATGTAATATTTTAAGATTATAATTATCAAATTCACTCAAAAACCTAATGATTTAATTAAACTTTACAACTATGTAAGATTTAGTAAAACCCATAAATCTTTCCTTAATAATTTTTGATTCGGGAAAAAGCTTAATAAGTTCAGAATATTTCAATAATCTGATTTCATCAACAATTTTAGAAGCATCGTTCTTGTTTTTTGTTCTCTTATACCAACCAAGTGAGAAATTTGATACTAACCATATTCTTAATTTTTTAGGTAACCAATGAAAAAATGGAAATAAAAAATGTGGCTCGATTGGAAAATAAAAACTCGGAGTTTGTACAAAATGATAATTCGACAATCTCCTTATTTCATTTGCCATTTTTTCCTGATTCTCATAAGTAAAAAGATGTTCAATAACTGAATTGGAAAATACAATATCGAACTCTTTGTCATTGAATTGACTCATATTTGTACCATCACCAATAATACAAACAATATTTTGATTTTCAGATTTAATTTCCTCGATATTTAATATTGTTATATGATGATGAGTTTTATCAAATTCCATATTTTTCCAAAAGTGATACCAACCACCAACATCAAGAATTTTTAATGGTCTTTCAAGCTTCTTTTCAATGTCATTAACCATTTTCAAAAACTTAAAGAAACGTTTCTTTCGAAATCGGGTTGAAAGAGAATTTGAATCAATTGTATTGGCTAATTTTCTTAAAAATCTTTGCACAATTATTCTTTATGATTTTGCTTTATTATCTCACCGTATTTTATTATTTCGGAGAATAACTGTTCTGTGAGGATAATATTGGTTTCAATATCAAATCCAGCTTGACTCAAACATTTTGCCAACCACGTATTACAAGTATTAAATAAATGATAATATCCTTTCGCTTTGAAAAAAAATATTTTATCTGCAACAGAATTTAACAAAATATAATCACCATCAACTTTATAAAAAGTATCTTCAATGAAATCTAAAATTTTTTCAAGTTGATTTTTATTAACAGACAATTTAGCAACAAGCTCAGAATACTCAAAAAAAAGTTCTTTAGGTAGATTAATCCCTTCTACTCTTAATGTGCTCGATGTTGGTGTTAATATTGCTCTTGCACCAAGATATAAATCAAAATCAGGATGCTGATAAAAAAGTTCATCGCCCCAACCAAAATCAATTAAATTATATTTATCAAAATATTTCATAAATCTGTATTTGTTTTTATCAATATCTCCGGAGTGAATTACAATTGCTGTATGCCAATATTGCTTTATAATAAAAATCTCAAAATCATTCCTTTGAGTATGATTGTTAAATTTTTCATTGAAATTTGATGTATTAAAAAAGAAGAAAATTATTGGAAAAATTACTATGTTATACATATAAAATTCTATTCAGAGGAAATGTTATGAAACAAAACTTTCTTTATTCAATTATAATCTTATTTATTGTAATTTTCACTATAACAATAGATGCTCAAAATAAATCAAATAAATATACTATTGTAATTCACGGAGGAGCTGGTGGATTTTCTAAGAATAGTCCAGATTCTCTAAAAGAACTTTATCTAAATTCTTTAAAGGAAGCATTAAAAATCGGACAAGATATCTTAAAAAATGGAGGAACTTCATTAGATGCTGTCGAAAAAGTTATTAACTACCTTGAAGATAATCATCTATTTAATGCTGGAAAGGGAGCAGTTTTCACTACAGATGGAAGACACGAACTCGATGCTTCTATTATGAATGGAAAAGATCTTTCAAATGGGGCTGTTGCTGGTGTCACGATTATAAAAAATCCAATTTCTCTTGCAAGATTAGTTATGGAAAAAACTAATAATGTCTTATTCGCTGGTAGAGGTGCAGATGAACTTGGTATTAAATTAGGTGTTGAAATAGTTCCAAATTCTTACTTTCATACTGATGAACAATATTTAGATTTCTTAAAAGGTTCAGTAAAAAAATATAGCGGAGAGACGGTCGGTTGTGTTGCAATTGATAATTATGGCAACATAGTAGCAGGTACCTCAACAGGCGGTAGAAATTATAAAATTCCTGGTAGAATTGGAGATTCACCAATAATTGGTGCAGGAAATTATGCAGATAACAACACCTGTGGAGTCTCCGCAACAGGTATTGGTGAGCTGTTTATAAAACATACTGTCGCTTATAATGTCTCTGCTCTTATGAAATTTAAAGGTTATACTCTTAAACAAGCTTGTGAAGAAATGATCTATAAAGTCCTTCCCGATAATGCTGGTGGAATTATAGCAGTCGATAAAGATGGAAATTATGAAATGGTTTTTAATACTACTGCTATGTTTCGAGGTGTTGCAAATTCAAATGGAGTTTTTGAAGTTGCAATCTGGAAATAAAAAGGAACTTTTATGAAACCTCAAAAAGGTGATTATCCTGAATATGCTCAAAAATATCTCGACTTAGTTGATGATGATGATATTATTTCTCTTCTTGAAAAAACAAATGATGAATTGAATATCCTGCTTGATAATATACCAGAAGAAAAAGGTGATTATTATTATTCAGAAGGGAAATGGACACTAAAACAGGTTATTGGTCACTTGCTTGATACAGATAGAATATTTGCATATCGTCTATTAGCTATCGCAAGAGGTGAAAATCAGCCTCTACCATCCTTTGATCAAGATTTATATGTCGTTAATGGAAAATTTAATTCAAGAACTCTTAGAGACCTAATTGATGAATATAAGCTATTAAGAGAATCAAATCTTGCTTTGATTAAAAGCTTAGAAAAATCTCATTATCAGAATAGAGGAATAGCAGCAGGTAATAGTGTTACAGTTCTTGGAATAATGTTTATGATAGCTGGTCATCAAAAGCATCATATCAACATTATAAAGGAAAAATATTTAATTTAATTGGGAGATAAAATATGAACATAAAAGATTCAGTATTTCTTGTTACTGGTGGTAGTTTAGGAATTGGTAAAGCAACTGCAAAATTATTGGCTGACAAAGGTGGAAAAGTTATCATCACAGGCAGAAATCAAAAACGTTTGGAAGAAGCTGCTAAGCAAATTAATGCATTCCCAATTTGTGCTGATGTCTCTGTTGAGTCAGATGTAATTAAAACTTATGAAATTCTATTAAAAGAATTTGGCACATTAGATTGCCTAATTAACAATGCAGGAATTGGAAGTAAGTGGTCTGATATAACAAACATTGATTTAGCGGATTTCCAAAAAGTTTATTCAGTAAATGTTTTTGGAGCTGCTTTAATGGCTCGCGAAGCAGCAAAAATCTTTATCAAAAAAAATTATGGAAATATTGTAAATGTATCTTCTACTGCGGGAACTAAAGGCTTTGCAAATGGAACGGTCTATTCATCTTCAAAATTTGCTTTAAGAGGTATGACTCAATGCTGGCAAGCTGAACTGAGAAAGTATAATATCAGAGTTATTTTAATTAATCCAAGTGAGGTTACCACTGCTTTCAACAATCCCAATGGAATTGAAAGACCAGAAGAACCGAAAAAACTTAGACCATTTGAAATAGCACACGCAATTGTCTCTTCGCTTGAGATGGATGATAGAGGATTTATTCCTGAACTTACTATTTGGGCAACAAATCCTTTTTGATTATGAATGACTTAAAAGATAAAATTCCAAAATGGTTAGAGTGGGCAAGAGAAATACAACAATTATCTCAGACTGGTCTTGCTTTTGCCACAAACGAATATGAAATAAAAAGATATACTCGTTTACTCGAAATTGTTTCAGAGATAATATCAACACATACAGAACTAGATTACCAATCAACATTAAAATCTTTAATGAATCATCCCGGCTATGCAACTCCTAAAATTGATGTAAGAGCGGCTGTTATAAAGGACAATAAAATTTTATTAGTTCAGGAATCAACCGATAAAAAATGGGCAATGCCTGGTGGCTGGGCTGATGTTGGTGATATTCCTTCTGAAGTTGCAATCAGAGAAACTTACGAGGAAAGTGGATTTAAAGTAAAACCTAAAAAAGTTATCGGAGTATTTGATGCAAATAGATTAGGAGGTTGCCTTGAATTGTTTCACGCTTTTAAGATAATTTTTCTCTGTGATTTAATCGGTGGTGAACCCAAAACAAGTAATGAAACCATCGATGTTGGATTTTTTAACTTCGACAACCTTCCTCCTTTATCACTAAATAGAACTAATCAAAAACATATTGATGAAATTATTTTGCATCTTAAATTCGAAGATAGAAAAACGTATTTCGACTAAATATAACTATGACCATAAGATTTGCTTGTCTGATTTTAATATTAACTATAACATTTTCTTGTTCATCAAGCAATTCTCTATTAACAAGAGAAGCTCTTATTGCTTACAACGAAGGCAAGTATTTAACAAGTTTATTTTTCGCTGAACAAGCTATATTGAAAAATCCAAATGATAAAGATGCATTTATCGTTGCTATTAAATCTCATCTTAAACTCGAAGAATTTGATAAGGCTGAAGAAAAATTAAATCAAATAATTAAACTATATGATGATCCTGAATTGATTTATTTGAAAAGCCAAATAGAAATCAGTCAATCAGATTATGAAAATGCAATATTAGATCTTAAGGAATACATTAATAAAAAAAGTGACTTAGCTAACCCATCAGCTTATTTCAATTTGGCGTTTTGTTACTTTCAAATTGGAGAATATGAACTTGCACTTAATAACTATCTGAAATATTCATCCCTAGATCCATTAAATAAGGATTCTTACTTAAATATTGCATATTTATATGGATACCTTGGAAACTCAGATTCTGCTATAGCATTTTATAATAAGATTCTTGCAATTGACTCAACTAATTATAATGCTCTTTATAATCGTTCAATTGAGTATCAAATTCAAAATAATTATAAACAAGCATTAAGAGATTTAGAAAATTTGGTTGAATTATATCCAAATGATATATCAGTTTTGATGGACTTAGCTAAGTTGAGGATAAAGGATAAAAAATATTTCAGTGCAATTAATGATTTGACAAAAGTTATAAAAATTGATTCAACTCAAGCAGAGGCATTTTTTCTTAGAGGAAAGTGTTTTCTTGAATTATCGAGAACCTTTTCAGCTTGTGTGGATTTTATAAAGGCAGGTGAATTAGGTTACTTTGAAGCTTATGAAATGATAAAAGTATATTGTAAAAAAAATAAATAGATTTTTGAAAGATTGGTTGATTGGATGATTGGTTGATTGATTTGAAAAAATAATCACTTAATAGAAAAAAGACGACAAAGATAAAATTACAGTTGTCTCAAGACGAATTGATAATTTATAAAAAAAACAAAATCAACCAATCCATCAATCTATTTAACTCTCATTATTTTGAAGAATAGACCACAGATAAACACAGATTAGACTGATTTTCACGGATAAAATTACAGTCGGCCTTAGCCACATTGATAATGCAGAATTTATAATGTATAATTGAAAAATAACAACCAATCAACCAATCCATATAACACCCAAAACTTAAAATTACCCGAAATGGAACACGGATGACACGGATTAGACTGATTTTTACGGATAAAAATTACAGTCGGCTTTAGCCAACTGAGAAAAGAAAAACTAAAATACCAACTGGCTTTAGCCACATTGATAATGCAGAATTTATAATTTATAATGTATAATTGACAAACAACAACC
>JANWVQ010000145.1 GCA_025056745.1 Ignavibacterium sp. | reverse complement strand
ATTTAACAATTTATCTTTGCTATCTAATAATTTTATTGAATAATCACCTTCATATAATTTTTGATTAATATTCTTAATTATTAAATAGTCTTTTTCAATTTTTGGGATTTTGTCTTCACTTTGTTTATGAATTTGATTCTTTATATCTAATTTAATTTGTGACTTTTCAGAGCTAAAATTCAAATTAGCGGATTTTATTATTTCGAAACTTAATTCTGAAATCAAAGAATCTTTATCATTTATTGTAATTTTTTGAAGGTCATAAATTTGATTATTACTTGAAAGTAATAAATCATAATTAATTGATGAATGTGGAATTGCATCACCAAATATATCAACTACAAATTGATAATTATTTCTTTTATAATTTGAATTAACTAAAAGCCAGCTGTTGGTATCAACCTTATCATCTAATAAATTAATTTTTTTTGAGTCGTAATAAAACCTTTTGTTTATAGTTAAATCATTAAATGAGATATTGATGTGGAAAGAATCTTTTGGTAAGAAAAATTCAATAAATCCTGTAAAAAAATCTTTTACTGACCTCGTTAATTCGAAATTATTTAATTCGATAGTATGACTATCAAATTTTCTAAAAATTACTTCCTGATTGCTGTCTTTAATCTCCAGTTCAATATCAAATTTAGATTTGAATCCTGAAACATTTTTTTCAAAAATTATAGTGGAATAAGGAATTTTATAAAAATAGATTACTTTGTTTAACGAATCACCTTTTTGTAGAAATAGCTTTGATTTAATCGAATTATTTTCAAGTGAAAAAGGTCTTTCTTTATTTTGAGAAAAAATAATCTGACTGAAGATTAAAACAGCAATCAGAAGAAAAATCATTTTATTATCAGCTATTCATATTTGCAAGAAATTCTTTGTTATTTCTGGTTCCTCTTAATTTATCAAGCAACCATTCCATTGCTTCAACAGGACTGTATTCACTAAGTAACTTTCTTAAGATCCAAATTCTTTGAAGATCATCCTCTTTCATAAGAAGTTCTTCTCTTCTCGTTCCAGATCTATTCAAATCAATTGCGGGAAATATTCTTCTATCACTAAGATCTCTGTTCAAGACGATTTCCATATTTCCAGTGCCTTTAAATTCTTCGAATATTACATCATCCATTCTACTACCTGTGTCAATTAAAGCAGTTGCTATGATAGTTAAACTTCCACCCTCTTCAACATTTCTTGCTGCGCCAAAAAATCTCTTTGGTTTGTTAAGAGCATTTGAATCAATACCACCAGAGAGAATTTTACCACTATGAGGAATTACAATATTGTGAGCACGTGCTAATCTTGTGATCGAATCGAGAAGTATTACTACGTCTTCTTTAGCTTCAACAAGTCTTTTTGCTTTTTCAATTACCATATCAGCAACCTGAACGTGTCTTTCAGGTGGTTCATCGAATGTGGAACTTATTACTTCTGCTTTAACTATTCTTTCCATATCTGTAACTTCCTCTGGGCGTTCATCAATAAGCAGGATTATCAATTTAATTTCTGGATGATTACGTGTGATTGAATTTGCAATTTTCTGAAGTAAAACAGTTTTTCCACTTTTAGGTGGAGAGACTATCAAACCTCTTTGCCCTTTCCCAATTGGAGTTAGCAGATCCATAATCCTCATTGAATACTCGCCGGGCGCCGATTCTAAATAAATTCTTTTTGTAGGATAAATTGGAGTCAAGTTATCAAATAGAGTTCTATCGCGGATCGCCTCAGGAGCTTGACCATTTACTGCTTCTACTCGAAGAAGAGCAAAAAATCTTTCGCCTTCTTTAGGAGGCCTTACCTGACCACTGACGAAATCTCCAGTTCTTAATTGGAATTTTTTTATTTGTGATGGAGATACATAAATATCATCAGGGGAAGGTAAATAATTATAATCCGCAGATCTTAAAAATCCATAACCATCTGGAAGGACTTCAAGAACGCCTTTTGAGAAAGTTACTCCATCTTGAGTTGCTTGAGCTTCCAGAATTTTGAAAATTAAATCTTGTTTACGTAAATCGCTATAACCTGTAAGACCAAGCTCTTTAGCGATTCCGTAAAGTTCAACAACTTTTTTTGATTTGAGTTCTGAAACATCCATTGCCATTATTTTACCATCCTATTTTTATTAATTATTTGATGAATTAAAATTTATTTCTTGAAGTATTGATTTAATTTCACCTAAAAGATACATACTTCCTGTTATGACCAAACATTTGTTAGACTTTTCTTTTAGATAATAACTTAAAAATTCCTTTTTGTTAAAAATTATTTCTGACTCAATACCATTTTCTTTAAATATTCTTTTTATGTTTTCAGGTTCTTCTTTTCTTTCATAATTGATGTCTGTTATAAATACTTTATCAAAAGTTTTATCAATTATTTTAACCATCGAGACTATATCTTTGTCTTTTAATGCACTGAAAAGTAAAATCGATTCGTCGTATTTATTCTTTTCGCTAAGAAATTCTGTTATAAAAGCGTGAATGCCACCTGGATTATGAGCTGAATCGAGAATAATTTTCGGCATTGTTGAAACAATTTCATAACGTCCTTGAATTAAAGTATTCTTTACAACATTTTTCAAACCATCATAAATCACTTTCGGATCATCAATGAAAAGAGTTTTTGCAACTGTTAATGTAGCTAATGCTGCATTATATCTTTGATATTTTCCTTGAAGTGGAATTGTCCAATCTTCCAGATCTATTTCTTCCGAATATAATTCAACTTTATCATTTTTTTCAATCAAATAATCTTCAAGCCTTATTAAAGTAGCATTTTTCTCAACACAAATTTTTTCAATGACTTCATCAGCATCTTTTGGTAGTTTACCTACGAATACTTTAGAGTTATCTTTTATTATTCCTCCTTTTTCTTTTGCGATAAGAGAAATTTTATCACCGAGAATGTTAGTATGTTCAAGACTTATCGAAGTAATAATACAAGCCAAAGGTTTTTGAATAACATTAGTTGCATCAAGTCTTCCACCTAATCCAGTTTCGATAACAGCATAATTAACTTTCTTTGAAAGAAAATACTCAAAAGCCATAGCCGTAGTTACTTCAAAAAAGGTCAGTTTATGTTCATCAATTAATTTTTCATAACGAGATAAAAAATCACAAATAAATTCATCAGTTATATAATTTTTATCAACTATAACTCGCTCATTAAATTTTACAAAATGTGGGGATGTATAAAGTCCAACTTTATAACCTGCTTGAGTAAGAATACTTGCAATAAAAGAAGCGGTGCTACCTTTCCCATTTGAACCAGCAATATGAAATACTTTAAGTTTATTTTGAGGATTTCCAATTCTATCAAGAAATTTTTGAATGTTTTCTAAACCTAATTTAATTCCAAAACTATGAAGAGAAAAGAGCTTTTCTAATGCAGTTTTAATTTCCATTATCTAAAATATAAGAACCTTTTAGTTGATTAATTGAAGTTAAATTTTTATTAACAAAATAATTTTTAATTCCTTCTAAAATTGAGATTGAAGCTGTTGGATCAATAAAATTCAGAGTTCCTATTTGAACAGCAGAAGCACCAGCAATAATAAATTCAATTACATCTTGCCAATTCATAATCCCACCAACACCGATTATTGGAATATCAACCGCACGATGAATTTCAAAAACTTTTGCAATTGCAATAGGCTTTATTGCAGGACCAGAAAGTCCACCAAACACATTGCTTAGTTTTGGTTTTCTTGAATTTATATCGAAAGCCGAGCCAACTAAGGTATTTATAGCTGATACTGCATCGGCTCCATTTTCTTTACAAACTTTTGCAAAATCAGAAATATTTGAAACATTTGGTGAAAGTTTAATTATCAAAGTTTTTTTTGTTGAGAGTCTAACATTCTCTGTTATTTTAGCAACCATTCGAATGTCATTTCCAAATTGAAGCCCACCTTCTTTAACATTTGGACAAGAGACATTTATTTCAAAAGCTTTGATCTTTTCGAAATTTTCTAAAGCTCTTACGCATTCAACATATTCTTCTAGTGTACTTGCTGCAATATTACATATAATTGGTACATCAAATTTTTCTAAAAATGGAATTTTTTGCGATATAAATTCTTCTAATCCAACATTTGCCAGTCCAATTGCATTCAACATACCAGCCGGAGTTTCAAAAATTCTTTGAGGTTTATTTCCTTTTCGAGGTTTTAGACTTATTGATTTAGTAATTATTCCACCGACTTTGTTCAAATCAATGAATTCAGAAATTTCATTGCCGTATCCAACAGTGCCTGAAGCTAAGAGTATAGGATTACTTAATTCTAAACTACCAATTTTAATGGATAAATCTAAGTTACTCATAATTCAATATCATTTACATTAAAAACAGGTCCGTCTTTACAAACTAATAGATATCTATTTGGATCGTGAGAATCTTGAATTGGACAGCCTTGACAAATTCCAAAACCACAAGCCATCGCACTTTCTGTTGAAACTTCACAAGTTAGATTCTTCCCTTCTTCATTAAATCTTTTGATTAAGTTTGATACAGATTTTAACATTCCATTAGGTCCGCAAGCAAAAACTTTTATTTTTTTATCCAAGAATTTTTTTATTTCATTTTCAAAAAGTTGAACTACATTTCCCTTAAAACCTTCTGAACCATCTTCAGTTGCAATTAAAAGATTTGGAAATTGATATTTTATAACCTCTTTATTCGATCTTCCACCAACGAAAGAAATAATCTCTTTATTATTGTTTAATTTTCTGGTTAAATATGGAAACGGAGCAGCACCTAATCCTCCGGCTAAGAAAACAGCTAAATCATAATCATCATCAATATTAAATCCATTTCCTAATGGACCTAAAATATTTACTGTTTCACCGATTTTTTTATTCGCAAGAATCTTTGTTCCTTCACCATATACTGCAAACATTATATGAATTAAATCATCTTCAACATCACAAACACTAAAAGGTCTTCGTAAAAGAGGATAATATCCTTCACTAACTTTAATATTCAAAAACTGACCAGGTTTAATTTTTTCAGCAATTTCTGGCGATTTAAGTTTTTGAAGAAAAATTCCTTTTTGGATCTCTAAAAATTCTACAACAACTGAATTAGTTATTAACAAAAAAATTCCTCAAATTAAAACTCGATTTGAATATCGATATGTAATCACTTCTGATTTGTTGTTCAAAAATAATAAAAAATTATCAAGTTGAAAAAATATTTAACTAAATTGTTCAAGTTTATTCATCTTCAGATAATCAACAACTTTTTTAACATCTTGCGATTTATCTCTACGACAAACTAAAAGAGAGTCATCAGTATTTATAACTATTAAATTATCAACTCCTATAACTGCTGCAAACTTGTTGGGTGAGTAAATGTACGAATCCATAACAGAATCAAGATAAACTAATCCGAATGATGCATTACCATCATTATCTTTTTCTGATAATTGATAAACTTCTTCCCAACTTCCAACGTCACTCCACGTAAAAAATCCTTTTGTCAAATATACTCTTGAAGATTTTTCCATAATACCATAGTCGATAGAAATTTTTTTCATCATTCCATAATTTCTAACAAGAGCTTCTTGAAATGAATTTTTGCCAATATGCTTTTCAATTTCTTCGAGTCCTTCGTATAAATCAGGCATAAGATTTTTCATTTCAGATAAAATTGTTTCGACTTTCCAGATAAACATACCACTGTTCCAGAGAAAATCTCCACTTTCTAAAAATCTTAGCGCAGTAGCGTAATTTGGTTTTTCCGCAAAAGTTAAAACTTTGTAAATGTTATCCGAAATTTTTTTCTCATCAATTTGAATATATCCATAACCGGTTTCAGGACGAGTTGGATTAATTCCAATAGTTACTAATCCTTCAGACTCATAAGCAAATTTGGCTGCATTTAATAAAGTGTTAACAAAAACGTCTTCTTCTTTGATAATATGATCAGCAGGTAATACAATTGTTACTGCATTAGGATCAATCGATTTTATAATAATACTTGCAAGACCAATGCAGGCAGCAGTATTTCTACCAAAGGGCTCTATTATAATATTTTTTTCTGGAATGAAGTTTAATTGTTTTTTTACTTCATCAGCTTGAATTTGATTTGTTACGATAAAAATGTTTTCATCTTTTATTATTGGTTTCAACCTTCTTACTGTAGCTTGAATCATTGTTTCGTTATCAAAAATTTTTAGTAATTGTTTAGGCATTGTTTTTTTGCTTCTTGGCCAGAACCTTGAACCGACGCCTCCAGCCATTACAACTGCATAAATGTTCATTTTGTTCCTTTCTCAATATTTTTTCGAAATTATTTTACTTAATAATTCAGCTTTTTTTAGAAAATTAGAAATATCAACATCCTTTTTTCTTAAAATAGCCACTACTACTATTAAACAAGCACGCATTCCTATAACTAAATTTTTATCAATGTTGATCTTTTTATTTTTAATTAATTCTAACGAAGACTTTACAGTTAGTAACATATTGCTTATTAAATCAAACCCAAATCTCTTAGAACTAGTAAAGTAGTTTGAAAATAAATTTGTATAATAAGATAATTCCTCGTATTCAAAAGTTCCTTTTCCCATTCGTTCTAAAAATTCATCGAAAATTTTTATTGAACCAATAACGTTAGTTTCAAATTCTTGGATAAGAATTTCTTCATCTTCATTATCATCATCCAAGATCATCTTCTCTTTAATTTTCTCTGTTTCATTTTCAATATCAAGAGTTATGAAAATATTTTTCTTGTCAGTCTTAGTTTCATTAGCCAAAGTGTTTCTAATATTCTCTATTGTTGCTTTGAAATTTGTTGGGTTTGTAGATTCTAAAAGATTACTTATATCTCTAATTAAATTTCTTGAATGTTCTCTGAACAAATCGCTAAGTTTCAAAAAATCTATAGTGCTTTTTTCAAGGTAATCGATAATGTTATAAAGTTTTATAGCAAGTGTTGACAATTCTGTGACTTTTTTCATTTCTTTTATACTTTCCTTCAAATCTGGGGCAGAAAAAATCTCTTCCTTAAGTAAGGCTATTATCTCAATTTGTTGAGTTGTAAGTCTCAAACTATTAGCAGCGATGGAAACACACTGAGCAATGTATTGTCTAATTAAATCCATTAAAATTTATAAATTCTTGGAACTCGTTTGCTTATGTTACAAGTTATCTCGTAAGGAATTGTATTTAATATTTTACTCCAATCCCAAGCATCAAACTTCAAATTTTTATTTTTACCAAGCAAAATTACTTTATCTCCAACAGAAATTTTATCATTACCAATATCAAACATAATTCTATCCATAGTAACAGTTCCAACTTGATTATAAAATTTATTTTTAATAATAGCTTTTGATTTATTAGTCAAAGCTCTTGGATAACCATCAGCATAACCAAAAGGAACGGAAATAATTTGGGTATCAGTCTTTGAAGTAAATCTTCTACCATAGCTGACTGATTCACCTTTTTTAATTGAAATAAGGTTTGCAACATTCGAAATAATTGACATTACAGGTTTTAAGTAAATAGAATCATCAGAGTTTAAATCAGGCTTATAACCATATAAAGAAATTCCAGGTCGAACCATATCAAAAAATGATTCAGGCATATTGAGTATTGCGCCACTATTTGCAGAATGAATTATTCCTAAATCTATATTTAATGATTTTAATTTATCGATTATTTTATTAAACCTTTCAAGTTGTGTTTTTGCGAATTTATCTTTAGGAATATCTGAAGTAGCAAAGTGAGTATAGATTCCATTTATTTTCACTCTTTCAATTTTATAAAATTTTGATATTTCATTTAAATTTTCATCCCATCTGATTCCTAAACGATTCATTCCAGTATTTATTTTAATATGAGCATTAAGATATGCTTTGTTTTTACTACAAAATTTTTTTAAGACTTCATAGTCAATATTTCTACTTATTGTAATATCTAATGAATATTCTTGAGCAATAGATAGTTTTTCAGAATTAATAACATCGAAAACTAAAATAGGTTCTTTAATGCCAGAATTTCTTAATTGTATTGCCTCATCAAATAATGCAACTCCATAATATTCTGGTTTAGGATTTAATTCAGATAAGAATTTAGATACCTCAACAGCTCCGTGTCCATAGGCATCAGCTTTTACGACAGCTAATATTTTAGCGGGTTTAACTTTTTTTCTGATGTTAAAATAATTTTGTTTAAGATTATTTAAGTCGATTAAAGCGTATGATTCTCTCATTAGATAAGTAGTTTACTGGAATTGTAATTAGTAATTAATTATCTGCTAACCTTTCGATTTTTCCATACAAAATTACCAAATGCTCCCGACAATCCCATAATGACAATGTAGGGTGCGTGAAAAAATTCTGTTATCAAAAAATACTTTAATAAGCTCTTGTCAAATAATAATTCCAGTCCTCGTTTGATTGTTATATACTCTAAAAGAAATTTCAGAGAAAGAGTAAATAAAAATGTCAGAAAAAATATTTCGTTAAAAAATCCAAGAAAAGGTTGAATTAAAAAAGACAAGTAAAATAAATAAATCAAAATAAGTCTAAATACCAATGCTTTGTTTTTGTAAAAAAGTCCCTTACTTGCCCAACGTTTTCTTTGTTGATAAAATTCATTGAGAGAATTATTGCCTTTAGTTTTAACAACAGCATCTTTTGAAATTGCAAATTTTATTTTGTGGTTTGTATCCTGAAATATTTTTTGCATAAGTAACTCATCATCTCCAGAACTTAAATTCATATTATGAAGAAAACCACCAACTTCAAAAAATACTTTTCTTCTGTAAGCAATGTTTGCAGCATTACAAATTGTTGGGTTCCCAGCACCGATCAATCCAGCGCCAGTTATTACAAGTCCGGCAAACTCCAATTTCTGCATTTTATGAAAAATTGTTGAATCCTCTAAGAATTCTGCAGGTCCAGATACAAATCCTGTTTTTTCATCGAAGCAAGATAAAATACTTCTCAACCAATTTTGACTATGAAAACAATCAGCGTCTGTAGTTACAATTATTTCACCTTTACTATTTTCTATTCCATATCTAATAGCTCTTTTCTTGTGAGCATTTTTGGAATAATCTTCTGGAACAGAAAGAATTTTTACGTTTGAATGATTATTTATTTTTTCCAGTAAATCAACTGAATTGTCAGTTGAATTATCGTTTACAAATATTATCTCAAATTTATCTTTCGGATAATTTTGATTTATTAAACTATAATAAACATTCTCAAGATTTTTTTGTTCATTTCTAAATGGAACAATAACCGAAACAAATTCTTCTAAAGTGCTCTTATTAGAGCAAGGTTTTAATTTTTTTAAGCCTTTATAAATTTTAATTATGAAAAATGAATAATGAATTGTAACAAAGGAAATGATTATAATTAATATTATTTCCCAAGTGAGCATTTCATTCATTATTGTTTCTCATCTGATAAATTATTCCAACAATTGCAGGAAATATTATATTTATCAAGAATAAAAAAATTGATGCATTGAAACCTACATTTGGATTTTCACCAATTCGCTGAATAAAATAAACAGAAGCACTTTCTCTAATTCCGAGTTCTCCAAATGTGAAGGCAGGAATCACAGTTTTGGTGAACATAATCAAATTGCCAACCCACATATATTCAATAAATTTATCATCATAAGAAAATGCCATTACAAGAAATGAATATTGAATTATAACGCATAAATAAAATAAAAATGAAAGCAAAATCATTTTTGATTTATACTTTTTATCTAACTTTTTGAGTACTTCAAACTTTTGATAATATCTGCTAAATCTTTTTGAGGTTTTTATTTTGTTAAATAAAAAATTATCCCAGAAGTTTTCATTGAACAACAATAAAAAAACTAAATAAAAGAATAACAATACAATTATTAAAAATGAAATGGTTACTAATTCAAAAACATCATAGAAGATATGAATATACAATATGCTTGAAAGTGAACCTAATATGATCACTATAAATAATGAAAAAAATTTATCAACTAATGTTGCGAGTGTAACTTGTAAAAATGATTTATTAGAAAATGGTAATGCTCTTCCAACATATTCTCCAAGTCTTGCGGGAGTTGATACTGCTGCTGCTAATCCTTGAAGTAAAGAGGAGAATATTTTTTTACTGTCATTAATCTCTAAAACTGATACAACCGTTAATTTCCACTTAAAATATTGAAGTGAGATGTTAATAAATCCTAAGAAAAAAGTGATTAGCAAAAGAAATTGATTTGAATTTTTTATTTGTTTTATAATTTCATCTAAGCTGATGTTTTGGTAAAGATAAAATGCAACACCAATAGTTATTAAAAGTTTAATTATGAACTTAACATATTTGTTACTGAAAAATCCATTGGTAAAAATTTTTTTTACTTTTTCAAATAATTTTATCAATTCGATTAATCCAAAAAATTTTACTGTTCTATTTCAAGAATGTTTACCTTGAGTCCTTCGGTGCAATTAGTGCAAATTGGAATCTTCTTACGATTGTTTAATACTGCTTTTCTGAAGTTGTAAAATTTATTTGAATTCCAGACATCTTTGATTGATTTTCCATTTAGAGTTCCCATTTCATATTTTGCATCTTTGTCAAAACAACAGGAAACTAATTTACCATCCCAAGTAATAACTGCTGTTCTCCATAATGCAAAGCAATAATTTTTTATCTTTCCCTTCATTCTAAAAGTTCCATTCTCAATTACATATCGTCTGTATTTAGGATTTGTTGGTAGGTATTTCATAGCATTTTCATAAGATGAAACTTGCATTGTTTTGAATACCAACTTGTCAACTCCCACATCTTTACAATATTTTTTAACCTCATCGAGAAGATGTTCGTTTTGTTTCATAACAATGAATTGAAATTCGATATAGGGTATTCTCTTTTTCAATTCTTTTTTCCTTTTTACCAAAAGCCTCAAAGCTTTATCTGCTTCAGCGAAAGTTCCTCCGACTCTGTAATTTTGATAAGACTCTTCATCTAATCCGTCAACAGAAAATATCATTTTGTCAGGAGCATTCTCTAAAATCTTATCCACATTTTTTTCATTTATCAAAAGTCCATTAGTACTAACTGAGACATAAATCTTATTTTTTTGAGCATAAGAAATGAATTCAGATAGATTTTTATTCAAGTAGGGTTCTCCCTGAAAAAACAATTGTAGATAAAATCCTGTATCTTTTATTTCATCAATCCATACTTTATAATTTTCTGTTTTCAACAAACCCAAAGGGCGAGTTAAAATTCCTAAACCACTTGGACACTCGGGACACATTAAATTGCAATGATTAGTTGGTTCGATTGAATAAGAAATTGGCATACCCCAAATAATTGGCTTTTTTATTAATCTCGAAATAAAAAATGATGAAATAACCTTAACGATGTTAGTTAATCTTTTGAGTGTGAAATATTTTAATAAATTTATTTCCATCATAAATAGTGTTATTTATCAAAAAAAAGCTTAGCAGCATAGATAACAAGAAAGATCGCAAAAGCTTTTTTCACAATCTCTTCTTGTATATTTATGGCTATCTTCGATGAAAAATAACTTGCAATCATAAAAGCAACAATCAGAATTACTGCTGCTTTCAAATTAACATACCCTGAATTATAATAATTATAAACTGCAAATAAACCAATTGGTGGAAGCATCATAGCTAATGATGTCCCTTGAGCTTCTAATTGAGAATATTTTAACAAATAAACTAAGCCTGGAATTACAATCACACCTCCACCAATACCGAGAAAACCAGCAGAGAATCCTGCTAGTGCACCGAGGAATATTAAAGTTAATATTGTTTGCATAGCGATAAACTTTTTAGTTAATAATATTTCAAAGATAGATAAAGAATTTTAAAATGAAATAATCAAGTTTTAATCAATAAAAATTATTCGTCATTTTAATTATGTTTGTTCCAACAATTATAGATTTTATATGAATTCAAATATCAAATCAAAACTAAAATCGATTGTAGGTGAAGCTAATTATTTCGATTCTTATGAAGATAGACTTGTTTATTCTTACGATGGAACTCCAACATTACAAAAATTACCTGAAGCAGTATTATTTCCTCAAGATGAAGAGCAAATATCACAAGTTTTAAAGTTAGCAAATCAAGAAAAGTTTGCTGTTGTGCCTCGTGGTGCTGGGACAGGATTAAGTGGAGGATCAGTTCCAGTAGAAAATAGTGTTGTTATTGTTTTGACAAAATGGAATAGAATTTTAGAAATAGATGAAAAGAATCTCACTGCACTTGTTCAGCCTGGAGTTATTACTGGTCAGCTTCAAAAAGAAGTTGAAAAAATTGGACTTTTTTATCCACCCGATCCTGGCAGTTTAAATGTATGCACTATAGGTGGAAATGTTGCGAACAATGCCGGAGGACTGCGAGGATTAAAATATGGCGTTACAAAAAATTACGTTCTCGGTGTTGAGATGGTCTTGCCAAACGGTGAACTATTGAAAACCGGTGGTAAGAATATGAAAGATGTCGCTGGTTATAATTTGAGAGATTTCATAGTTGGAAGTGAAGGGACTTTAGGAATAATCACAAAAGTATTGTTGAAACTAATCCCAAAGCCATCAAAATTCATTACAATTCTTTCCTATTTTGATAAACTATCTGATAGCGCACAAGCTGTTTCTGATATTATTGCTGCCCGAATTACCCCAAGTATGATGGAGTTTTTAGATAATACAACAATAAATTGCGTTGAGGATTATGTAAAAATTGGATTGCCAAGAGACAGTGAAGCAATTTTATTAATCGAGGTCGATGGAAAAGGAAGCGCTGTTGATGAAGATGCTGAAATAGTAAAAAACATTTTGCAAAAAAATAGAGCATCATTTATTAATACAGCTTCGATTGAATCGGAATCATTAAAACTTAAAACCGCAAGAAGAGCAGCATTCAGTGCATTAGCACGTAAAAGACCAACTACTATATTAGAAGATGCCACAGTTCCAAGAAGTGAATTACCTCTGATGATTGAGAAAATTACTCAAGCTTCAAAACAATTCGATGTTTTAATTGGAAATTTTGGTCACGCTGGTGATGGCAATCTTCATCCAACTGTATTGACAGATGAAAGAGATAAAAACGAATTGGAAAAAGCTCACCGAGCATTTGATTTTATATTTAATGAAGCTATAAAATTAGGTGGGACAATAACAGGTGAACACGGAACTGGCTTATCAAAAAAACATTTCCTTGAAAAACAAGTTGGAATACCTGCTTTAGAGATGATGAAAAAAATTAAATCGGTAATAGATGAAAATAATATTCTAAATCCAGGTAAAATTTTTACAATCTCTCCAAGATGTGAAGGAAGTTTGCCAACGAGAAGAGAGCAAATAAAAGATCTTTTATGAATCAGATAGATAAGAATCTCGAACTACTTAAAATTTTACCACACGATGATATACTTCAACAATGTATGCACTGCGGTCTGTGTCTTGCA
The DNA here is from genome assembly GCA_025056745.1 of Ignavibacterium sp. Classification (GTDB taxonomy): domain Bacteria; phylum Bacteroidota; class Ignavibacteria; order Ignavibacteriales; family Ignavibacteriaceae; genus Ignavibacterium. Next base: position 10,956 of record JANWVQ010000145.1, on the reverse strand, counting down.
ACTTGCCCTACCTATGATTTAACAAAATTTGAACGCTCATCTCCACGTGGAAGAATTTATATGATTAAGTCCGTTGCTCGTGGTCAGATGGAGATTAATGAAACTTTTGCTGAAGAAATGAATTTTTGTTTGGATTGTCAAGCTTGTGAGACGGCCTGCCCTGCTGGTGTTAAATATGGTAGAATGGTTGAAACTGCAAGAATTGTTGTTGAAAAAACTATTTATAAAAATAAATTCTCAATTAAACTCAAAAGATTTTTACTAAGATATGTTGTTGCTTCAAGAGAGATATTAAAATTTGTATCAAGGCTTTTAAGGTTTTACCAGAAAAGTGGTTTACAAAAATTTCTCAGAAAAATTGGTCTGCTGAAAATTATTTCAAAAAATCTATTTGAAATTGAGAAACTAACACCAGAGATTTCTGAAATATTTTCTGACATTAGTATTAAAGAAGTAGAATTTCCTAATGGTGAAGTAAAATTTAAAACTGCTTTTCATTTCGGATGTTTAATGAATACGATGTTTGCAGATATAAATCAAGATACGGTAGATGTATTAAAATATATTGGTTGTAAAATAATTACACCGAGAGAACAAGTGTGCTGCGGTTCTCTATTGGGACACAATGGTGATATGGAGTATGCTTTGAAACTTGCAAGAAAAAATATTGATGCTTTTATTAAACACGATTATGATTATCTTATTTCAAATTCTGCAGGTTGTGGTGCTTTTATGAAAGATTATGCTCATTTACTCGAAGAAGATCCTGAATATTCTGAGAAGGCAAAACTTTTCTCGTCCAAAGTAAGAGATATTATGGAGTTTTTATCAGAGCAAAAAATTCATTTAGACTTTCAATCAATTTCATACCCAAAACATAAACTTGAACTTGAACCTGAACTTGAACTTATAACTTATCACGACGCTTGTCATCTTGCACACGCTCAAAAGATCACTTCACAACCAAGAGAGATAATCAAATCGCTTTGTGGAAATAATTATATTGAATTAGATGAGGCATCGTGGTGTTGTGGAAGTGCAGGAATTTATAACGTAGTAAGATACGAGGACTCTCTAAAACAGTTGGAAAGAAAAATTGAAAACATCAACAGAAGTAGAGCAAATATTGTTTTAACCGGAAATCCTGGATGTATTGGACAAATTAAATACGGTGCAAGAAAATTTGATCTTAATATACAGGTTTTACATCCAATTACTTTTATAAAAAATTATTTAGTTAAATCGTTATAATTTCTTAAAGTTTCAGATCACTTTTTCATCCCATAATAAATGTTCAAAAGATTCACGACTTCGTGTCAGATAAATCTGATCTCCATCAACAATAATTTCTGGAGGACGTCTACGGCCATTATAATTTGAAGACATTACCATTCCATAAGCTCCAACAGACATAATTGCAAGTATATCACCACTTTCAACTTTATTAATATCTCTATTCTTTGCGAAATAATCTCCTGTTTCACAAACTGGACCTACAACATCCGCTTTTATTATTTCATTGTTTTTCATTATAACAGGCTGAATATGATGATATGCTTGGTATAAAGTTGGTCTTAATAAATCATTCATTGCTGCATCGACTATTATAAAATTTTTATTGTTGTTTTGTTTTGTATATAAAACTTCTGTAAGAAGAATACCACCATTAGCCGTTAAAAATCTACCAGGTTCAAAAAATATTTCACAATCCAATTTTTGAAATAGAGGTAAAAGAGCTTCAGCAAAGTCTGAAATACTGGATACATTTTCATCTTTGTATTTTACTCCTATTCCACCACCAACATCTAAATGTTTAATTGTAATTCCCTCTTTTTTAAGTTGATTATAAAGTTCGATCATTTTTTGCACAGATTCCACAAAAGGCTCAACAGATGTTATTTGAGAACCTATGTGCATATCAATTCCAATAAATTCAATATTACTATAATAATTTTTTCTTCTGTATAATGATAAAGCATCATCTGTATCTATTCCAAATTTATTTTCGAGAAGCCCTGTGGAAATATATGGATGAGTTTGAGCATCTACGTTAGGATTAATTCTTAGTGCAACAGGTGCAATTAATTTCAAATCAAATGCAATCTTATTTATTAATTCTAATTCCTCTTCAGATTCTGCTTTAATCATTAGTAATTTTTTTTTAAGACCGACGGTGATTTCATTCTTAGTTTTACCAACTCCAGTTAAAATTATTTTATTAGGATTTGCTCCCGCTTTAAGTGCTCTGAAAAGTTCGCCTTCTGAATTCACGTCAACTCCAGCGCCTAATCTAATAAAAGTATTTATGACGTTCAGGTTATAATTTGCTTTCATAGCATAAAAAATTTTATGTCTAATATTTTTGAAAGCATTGCTGAAGTCAATGAATTGCTTTATGAAATGATTTCTGCTATAAACATATAATGGTGTCCCATATTCATTAGCCAATTTTTTGAGAGATACATTTTCAATAAAAAGTTCATTGTTGATGTATTTTATCTGGTCTGTTTCAAAATATTTCATAGCTATTTGATAATATTTTTTATTAATTGAACAATGATGACGTTGATTCTTCTGATTTTCACGTATTTAATCTGAGATATTCAGTCCAATCTGTATCATCTTTATTCTAATATAAGTAATACTTCTTTGAAATTTCTCTAAATTTTTCCACGTCTTTATTCAAATAATATAAAATATCATTCACTTGATATCTTTTTAAGAATAACTCTCGAATTTTGCTTGTTCCTAGCACTTTATCGAACATATCATTTTTACCTTCAGTTAATAAATCTTTTCCATATAATTCTTTTACTGCTTGAAGGAAATAGAATTGAATTGGCATTAACTCAACATTTTTATAATCAATTATATGAATTTGAACTCCATTTAACATTTTGTCTTTACCAAAAGCATAATACGGTTTATATGTTATAGGTCTGAAAATAATTCCTTTCAGATTATATGAATTCAATTTATTCGCCAGTTCAATTGGATTTATCCATTCAGCAGCGAAGGTTTGAAAAGGCAAGGTATATCCCACACCAATTGAAATTACATTTCTCAATTCACCAACTATTCCAGAAGCTACATAATAGAATGGTGAATAAGCGTGTGGAATGTGAGGAGACGTCAAAACCCAAGGCAAACCTGTTTGTTCAAAATACATATCACGATTCCAGCCCTCCATTTTGATAACGGTTAATTTGCATTTGGATTTAATATTCAACAAACCTTCTTCATTTAATAGTATTGCTAGCTCACCTACCGTTAATCCGTGAACGTATGGAATCTTAAATTGACTTACAAAAGAGAAGAATCCATCTTCAACTAAATTACCTTCTATTCGATTACCACCAAGAGGATTTGGTCTATCAAGTATAACAACCTCTTTGTTATTCTCTGCTGCAGCTTCCATTACCAGCCCCATCGTACTTATGTAAGTATATGAACGACAACCGATGTCCTGAATATCAAAAACAATAACATCAATATCTTTTAACATTTCAGCTGTTGGTTTTCTTGTTTTACCATAAAGGGAATAAACCGGTAGTCTGGTTGTTTCATCAATGTAAAAATCAACATATTCTCCTGCATAATAATTTCCTCTAACTCCGTGCTCAGGCCCGAAAAGAGCAACTAATTTTACATCATTAGCTTCAAATAAAATATCAACTGTTGATTTTAATTTACTGTCAACCCCTGTTGGATTCGTTACTAAACCAACTCTTTTACCTTTTAGAATATCAAAATTTTTTTCTCTTAAAACCTCTATACCCGTTTTAACTTTTGGCTTGTTTTTGTAATTATTTTCTTTTTCTATTAATAGGTTTAAGATGGTTCCCTCTTCGAAGTATTTGTAAAGATTTTTTCCAGGACAGACTGTTTCTGTTGAGTAATCTTTATGAGTTTTAATTTTTTCTATTGGAATTTTATATCTCTCTTTTAGGAAATAAATTAGATTTATCAAAGCATTCAGTTGTAACTGATTTAGAGTTTGTTCTTCATAATTTCCAAGAATGCAAATAAGAGCGTGACCTGTCGGGTCATAATCAGTGTTTGTGTCACCTGGATAGATAATTTGACGTGCTTCATAAATTTTCCCTTTTAGATCAATTATATAATGATAAGGGATATCAATCCATTTTTTTTCATTTCTACTCCACTTTTGAAGATTTTTAAGATACTGAATTACATCCTTTTCTTCAGTAAAAAGTTCACCACCGTGATGAATAGTTATTTTATCAATATTGTGTTCAGGAATAGCTTGAGTAATAGGTTGCCAACCCCAAACTTCTCTTTTTATAATTTCTATACTATCATATAAAAATTCGCTTGGTATTGTATCATTTTGCTTTATGATGCAATAGGGCTCAAAAAAATTTATTAGTAATAAGAATGCGATAAGTTTCTTTTTCATAATTATTAAATTTTATTTTAACCCAAAATTAAGCAGTTTATTCTTACAACTAAAATTAAAGTTGGAAGAATACGTCATCTGACTTATTCATTAAATTTTTATCTTCTATCTTACTCTTGTTTGTTTTTTAATCTAATAATATATATATTCGCTTCAAATATCGATTCCATAAAATTCATTATAAATTATTTTAACAAGGAGGCTATATGAAATACATAACTTTACTTTTTTCTATTTCAATGATGTTTATTGTAACATCTTATTGCCAATTTAATTTCCCAAACTCAATAAGATATGCAGACAGTGTTATTGCATTTAGTTCTCAATATACTTCTACTTCTTGGTCAGCAAGACAAGCCTTGGGTGCGCCGGACACATATCCAAATTATGGTGATATTCCTACTGCGTGGGCGAGTTTAACCGCAGATGGACAAAGGGAATATTTAATACTTAGATTTCCAAATCCAGCTCCAATAAGATATGTAGCAATATATGAAACTTTTAATCCCGGTGCAGTTGATACTATTTATGTGAAAAATCCAAACACAAATCAATGGGTTGTTGTTTGGTCAGGAACCGCAGCTATTCAACCACCTGTAGCAAGAATATTTCAAGTAACTTTTCCTTTGACAAGTTTTAATGTTAATGAGATTAGAATTGCTATAAATTCTCCAGCCGTACCTAGTTGGAATGAGATTGATGCAGTTGCAATTTCAGATGTGCCTGTTTCTGTAGAGGAAAATGAAGGGACACTAATAAACACTTTTACACTAAATCAAAATTTCCCAAATCCGTTTAATCCAACTACCAAAATAACTTGGACATCACCAATGTCTGCTTGGAATACGTTAAAGATTTATGATATCTTAGGAAACGAAATTGCTACCTTAGTTGATGAATTTAGAGATGCTGGAGATTATGAAGTTATTTTTACTATTTCAGATAAAAATAAAATTCTTTCAAGTGGAATATACTTCTACAGATTAAAGGTAGGTAATTTCACTCAGACACGAAAAATGATACTGAGTAAATAAAAAATTAATTTTTCGAATCTTGATTCTGAAAATCTTTAATAACTTTAAGGTAAAAAAAAGGCTGTCTCGTTTCTTGAATTCTAATTAATTAAAGAATTAACTAAATCCATTCGAGACAGCCTTGTTATCTAATTAATTAATACTAACAGAGCTAATTTTCTTTGATTTCTCTTCCAAGACTGAGATAAGTTCTATAACTTTATTACTTAATTCATCAAGATCATCAATTTTGACTGAAGCGCTTTCAGCATTTCCTGATTGAACCAAATTAACAATCTCTTTTGCTAAGTTATGGAATTTAATATGCCAGTTCTCTAGCTCCATATAAGATCTTTCATTTTTGAAATACTTACCCGCCTCACTGTAAAACCACTTTCCTAGAGCACATCCTCTGTAATTACCGGCAGTATCAGGATCAACACTTTCAAGACCTCTTAGAACGTTTAACAGTCTCATTTTCCATTTTCTATGAGCTAATTTAGCAGCATCAAAATCAAATTTCTCTATTGAATCTTGTGAGTGTAAATCTACAGTATCTTTTTCTGTCAATCTAAATAATGATAAAAGATTTTGCAGATTGATTGCAAGTTTTGTTAAGTCATTGGTTGCAACTGCAATTTGAGAAATAGCCTGTGTTGACTCTTTAATCATATTTGATACATTGTTTATATTTTGACTTACAAGCGAAGCAGAGGCTGACTGTTGCTCGCTAGCTGCTGCAATTTGATTTACAAGGCCAACTATCTCTTCAGTATTATTCATAATTTCTTTGAGTGAATTTTGTGAGTCTTTTGCCAAACTAATTATTTCCTCAACTAGTTTATTTCCTTGTTTCATACGATTAACAGCATCAATCGTTTCATCTCTAATATCGAGAATTATTCTTTCAATTTCTTTAGTGGATTTTGATGATCTTTCAGCTAATTTTCTAACTTCATCTGCAACAACGGCGAAGCCACGTCCGTGCTCACCAGCTCGAGCTGCCTCAATTGCTGCGTTTAATGCTAAGAGATTTGTCTGATCTGCAATTTCATCAATTACTTGAAGTATCTCATTAATTGATTCTGATGATTTACCAAGTTTTTCAATTTTTACAGCTACGCCATTTACAAATTCTGCAATTTTATTAATCATATCGATTGTATTTTCAATTTTTTGAGCACTCTGCTTCACAACTATTTCACTCTGTGAGGCTTTATCAGCGGTTTGCAATGCACTTTGAGAATTAGAAGCAATATTGGAGTTCATTTCATCAGTTGCTAAGGATACTTCATTTATCTGATTAAATTGCTCTTGAGATGTGCTTGATAATTCTTCAGTTGTTGCTGATATTTCACTTGTAGCACTTGCTAAATTATCTGTCAACTCTCTTACTTGTCTCAAAGAATCTTTAATTGCTAGTGCCATAAATTTTATATTATTCAAAACAATTAAATTAGTATTATCTTTAATATCAACATTAAAATCCAATACAAAATTTCTATTGGCTAATTCATCTAATAATTTTTTCAAAGTATATGCGTCTGTTTCTAAATTAAAACTCTTTTCATTTAGATCATTCATCATCTCCACAATTCTAATTGCATTTACTGTAACTTGAGCAAGCATTCTCATAAAATTTTCATCTAGATTTGTAAAATTAGAGCCATCTAATTTTTCAGAAACATAAAGATTTCCATAACTTTTATTTTGGTAGATTAAAGGAGCTGCCAGTAAGGTTTTCATTGGAGGATGATTTTGTGGAAAACCATAAGAACGACTATGTTTCTTTAAATCATCTAGCCTAATAATCTCTTTTACTTCGTGTATATATCCTAATAAACCCCTACCCTCAGGAAATTTTCCTATTGCTTTAACTTGTTCCGGACTTAATCCTCTATAAATGAAATCTTTAACTTTTCTATTTTCATCGAAGACTGTTAATGCAACATATTTTACTCTGAAAACACTTTGAGCCATATCAGCTAATTTTTCTAATATGTGTTTTAGATCTTTTTGTTTACTAAAAGTGTCAAATATTTTGACAATCGAATCTGTGTTTTTATGATAATATTGTAAAGTTTCACTAATGTTTAAGATATCTTTCTTAATTTCACAAAATTCATCTTTAACTTTCAAATCAATTTCATTGTTATTGAACTCAAAGTTCTTAATTTTTGATAAAACATCTTTTATATAATAGATTTTTTTTAGAAATGTACTATTTAAGAAAATAGCAGCAACAAAGCATAATGCTATTATTACTGAAGAATAAATTAGAACCATCCCCTTAAAGTCAGAGATAATTTCTTCTGATAATTCTTTTGAGGAGAGATTTGAGGCAAAACTTAGAATATTTGAAATGAAAAGAATTAGAATTATGGAGACAAGAGCTGCAACGAAAAGAAGTTGATATTTTAATTTAATCTTCATTTTTACCTCTCAATAATTATTTTCTCTTTAATAATCGTAAATAATCAAAAAAAGTTTATGTTCTAATCAAAATTTTTTTTAAAATCAAATTATAAGATTATAGTAAATTCGTAATAGTGAATAAATATTAGAATTATGGAACATTACGGTTTTTTTTCTTTATTACCTCCAGTTTTAGCGATAGTATTAGCAATCAAAACACGTCAGGTTTTTGTTTCATTATTATTTGGAATTTGGCTCGGCTGGGTCATACTAAATAATGGAAACTTAATCAACGGAACAACTGCAACTATTCAGGCTTTGGTAGATGTATTTAAAGATGCCGGTAATACAAGAACAATTATGTTCAGTAGTCTTGTTGGTGCTTTGATAGCATTCATCCAGAGGTCTGGTGGAGTTGCTGGATTTGTAAAATTAATAAATAATTTTCTTGATAAACTTGAGAAAAAGAAAATTGGCAATAAAAGAAAAACCGTTCAACTTCTTGCTTGGGCAACCGGAACAGCAATATTTGTCGAATCAAGTATAAACGCATTAACTGTTGGAACAGTTTTCAGACCTGTATTTGATAAATTAAAAATTCCAAGAGAAAAATTAGCTTATATAGCTGATTCAATTTCTGCACCTACTTGTATTCTGATTCCATTGAATGCGTGGGGAGCTTATATAATGGGATTAATTGCTGCTCAAGGTTTTTCTAATCCTTTGGAAGTTTTGATAAAAGCATTTCCTCTTAATTTTTATCCAATGTTAGCTATGGTAATGGTGCTTTTTATAATTTTTACAAACAAAGATTACGGTCCAATGAAAAAAGCTGAGATAAGGGCCACAGAGGAGGGTAAAGTAATTCGTGATGGTGCTGTGCCTCTAATTTCTTCTGATGTGGTTTCATTGGAAAAAAAAGAAAATGTAAAAGAAAAAGCAATTAATATGATTATTCCGATTTTAATAATGGTCACTATGATGCCTGTTATGCTATTATATACTGGTTGGAATCAGGTTGAAAATATTTCCTCGCTTAAATGGTATGAACAAATATTTTTTGCTCTAGGAAAAGGTTCAGGGTCAACGGCTGTTTTATATTCTGTTTTAACTTCAATTATTGTTAGCAGTATTCTTTACATTTCTCAAAAGATATTTACTTTCTCAGAAACAATTGATTTGATCTTTAAAGGAATCAGTGGATTAATTCCATTAGCTTTACTTATGATGTTGGCATTTGCAATCGGAACTGTTTGCCGTGAATTAGGGACAGGAATTTATACTGCAGAGCTTTCAAAAAATTGGCTCTCACCTAATTTAGTTCCATTTATAGTATTTGTTGTTGCGTGCTTTATAGCTTTTTCTACAGGGACTTCGTGGGGAACTTTTGCAATAATGCTCGCAATCGGGATTCCAATGGCACAAGCACTTGATGCTAATCTTTATCTGACAATTGCAGCTGCACTCGGAGGTGGAGTTTTCGGAGATCATTGCTCACCAATTTCGGACACTACAATTATTTCATCAATGGCATCTGCAAGTGATCATATAGATCACGTAAAAACTCAACTTCCTTATGCGTTGACTGCCGGGGTAATCACTGCTTTGATATATCTTATTTTGGGATTTATAATCAAATAAAAAAATGTCTAATCAAATTGATTTTATTTGAATAATGATTTGTAAACTCCTTAAAGAAGTAATTAAAAAAATATTTGCCACTTGACATTACTTACAATTAAACCTAATTTTGTTTCGAAATTTTTTTAAGATAAAAATGTTAACAGAATTCGGGAAAGCTTTAATTTTCATCATCGTCGCAATTCTTTTTGTAATTATAGCTCTATTTGTAGCTAAACTTATCAGACCAAATAGACCTACATTCGAAAAATTGACTACCTATGAATGTGGTGAAAATCCACAAGGTTCTCCTTGGATAAAGTTCAATATCCGTTTTTACGTTGTTGCATTGATATTTTTAGTATTTGACGTTGAAGTGGTTTTGTTAATTCCTTGGGCATTGGTTTATAAAGACTTTGGTATTGCTGGATTTATTGCTGGTTCTTTTTTCCTTTTTCTTCTTGCTTTGGGTATGGCTTATGAATGGCGAAAAGGTGACCTAGAATGGGATAGACCAAAACCTAACATTCCAAAAATTAATAATGAACAACAGATAGAATCAGAAATAACTCTCGAAAAGGTTGAAGTTTAATGGGAATTTTAGATAAAGAATTTTCTGAAGGCAACATCCTAATAACTACAACTGAAGACCTTTTCAATTGGGCAAGATTATCTTCGCTTTGGCAAGTTGGTTTTGGACTTGCTTGCTGTGCAATAGAAATGATGGCTACCTCTGCTTCTCACTATGACTTTGATAGATTCGGAGTTATACCCAGACCATCACCACGCCAGTCTGATGTTATCATTGTTTCTGGAACAGTTACGTTAAAAATGGCTTTGAGGGTTAAAAGACTCTATGAACAAATGCCTGATCCTAAATATGTTATTTCAATGGGAAGCTGCTCAAATTGTGGAGGTCCTTATTGGGAACACGGCTATCACGTATTGAAAGGAGTTGACAGAGTTATTCCAGTTGATGTTTACGTACCCGGATGCCCACCGCGGCCAGAGGCTTTATTAGAGGGATTATTAAAACTTCAGGAAAAAATTCGACACGAGTCAATAACAAAGAAAAAATCGAATGAAAACATTTAACGAAGTATTTCAAATATTAATAAATAATTTTCCTGAAACTCAAATTCAAGCCTTTCCAGACGCAAAATTTGAGCCTTATATCTTAATCCCAGCTGATAAAATAGATAAAATTTGTTCATTCCTTAAAAATAATTTAGAACTTCTTTTCGATTCACTAATAAATCTATCAGCGGTTGATGATTTTAATGGTCAAAAAGTAAAAGATGAACAAGGAAATGAAACAATGACTGGTGGAACAATGAGTGTTTATTATCATCTTGAATCAATAAAGTTCAGACATAAATTACTTTTGAAAGTAGTTACTGAAAGAGATAATCCAATAGTCAATTCTGTGGTTTCAGTTTGGAATTCAGCAAATTGGCACGAAAGAGAAGCTTATGATTTGTTTGGAAT
>JANWVQ010000127.1 GCA_025056745.1 Ignavibacterium sp. | reverse complement strand
ACGTATAAGAAAGTTAAGTTCTCTGCAATAGTAGAGAGTTATAAAATGCAAGACAAATTAAAAATCTGCGACAAAGTTAAAATTGTCTGGCATTTACCTGAGGGCGATTATGAATATTATAGAGGAAATGTTGATAGCATAAGTTTTAATGAATTTGATTAGTATAAACTAAAAATTGGTTTCAATTAATCAACTTAGTTAAATTTATTCATTACATTCAAAATTCTAGAAAATTATCAGTTAAATTTATAAGTTTATATTGATAATATTTTTATGAGGAAATCAAATAATTATAGAATACGAAATTCAGAATTATATAGTAAATATTTACCGAAATCGATTGAATAAGAATATTACCATTTAGACAATCCATCATAATCGTTTATTTGATATGCTAAAAATTAAGTTATTTTTTATATAATTCTTTATAATTTGTAAATGATAGAAAAATAAAATTTCAATACACGGGGAAAAAACTATTTTTCTAAAAAAATATTTAGCTGATAAGTATTATCACTCTCAAAAGCATAGTAAATAATTTTATGAGAATCAATAAAAATAAAATCGGTCACATATCGCTAATTTCAGTATCAGTAGGATTAGCTATAACTCAAATCGGAATTCATACTGGTCTGCTTCAAGGCCCTTTCTGGGATGTTTTATCTGCAGGTTTTTTAGCTGGTACCGTAGGAGGACTTGCTGACTGGTTTGCTGTAAGTGCTTTGTTTCGAGAAATTCCAATTCCAATTGTTAAGAGGCATACTAATATTATTATCAAAAATCGAGTTAAATTAACTGAAGGTGTGGTGGATTTAGTTACGAATAAATGGCTTTCGCCTGAAACCATTAGAGAAAAATTATCAGAGGTGAAATTTGCTGAAACTTTGATAACATTCTTTAAACAACCTCAAAATCAAGAAAGAATATTCAATTTATTAGATTACATACTTAAACAGATTGTAGAGAATTTAGATAATCCTCAATTAGCAAAATTCTTACAAAAAATATTAAAGGATCAACTATCTGAGTTTGATATAACAAAATTGCTTGGGAATTGGTTAGAATCAGCTGTTAAAACAGGTGATCACAATAAAATATTAGATATGTTTTTAAACGCAGTAAGGCAAGCTCTAAGCGATCCCGAAATATACGATTTTCTAAGTGTTGAACTTGAAAAAGCTTTAAACAGATATGCTAATAAACATTGGTTTAGACAACTTGTTATATCCGCAGGTGAAATTACTGATATAATTAACGTGGATGATGCAACTGATATATTGATAAAAAAAGCAAAATCTATTATTAAAAATATTCAAGAAAATCCCGATCACCCTGTCAGGCAAGCATTCGATGATTTTGTATTAGACCTTTCCAATAAATTCAAATCAAACGATATTAAGATTCAAAAAATTATTAAGGGTCTTAAAAATAGGCTCCTTCAAAGTGTCGAGGAACAAGAGATTATTAAGGATATTTTATCAAAGTTTAAAGCAACTGTAGTAAAAGAACTTAACCAAAAGAATAGTGCTTTGAATTCTTTCTTTATTAAAAAGCTAAATCAAATGCTTATTGAATTAGAGACTAACGTTGACATTAAAGAAAAAATTGACAATTGGCTAAGAGAAACGATTAAAAATCTTGTCGAAAAATATCACTTTGAAATCGGAAATATGGTTCGAGCAAGTTTGAAAAAACTTGATGACTATGGTTTGGTAAAACAAATTGAAGAAAAAGTATGGGATGATTTACAGTATATAAGGCTTAATGGAGCAGTTGTAGGAGGAATAGCAGGCATTTTTATTGAAATTATTAGACTGATTTTTATTTAATTTAATAATATACCATACTTCAATAACTTATTGACTTTAAATTCAAATTAAAAGTCACAGAGAAATATTCTAAAGTTATGGTTTGATAATACTATCTAATTTTTATTACAAAAAATTAACTTTTATAAATACTCTCTTTTGTCATTAATAACCTATACTAGTTAATTGTATATTGCTCTAACCTTCAGAAAAGAGATAAAAGTTTTATTAAAAATTATTATGGATATAAAAAAAATACTACTCGAATTTTTATCATACCCCCTCAACTCCTCAGATGAAATTTTTAAGAGATTCTCTACTATTCCCAACTCCAAATTATTCATTGGAAATAAACCAGGTGAAAGATTCCTTTTTATCGAGGGAAATCGAGAGGATGCTGCTACTTTAGTTGCCCACGCTGATACTGTTTTTAATAATGTTGGCCAACACGATATTATTGAAGATGAAGATTTCTTCATTAGTGGCAATCCAAACTATGGTATTGGCGCTGATGACCGTGCAGGTTGTGCTATGGTTTGGTTACTAAAAGATTTAGGACATCATTTACTGATTTGCGATTACGAAGAATCAACTCATCCAGATGCTTTTGGATGTTGCACAGGTTCAAAGTTTCTAATCAATGAACATAAGGATGTTGCTAAAACTATTAACGACTCTTCTTTCATTTTTGAATTTGATAGAAGATTAGCTTATGGTATTAGAAAAGAACATTATACTTGTTACAATCTCCCAGTTTCAAAAGAATTTCGTAACTTTATTGAAACAAATACTGGTTTCATTGACGATGATAATTCTGGTTTTACTGATATCTTAGTTCTATGTAAAGATGTTTGTGGCGCTAATATCTGTGTTGGTTATGCTAATGCTCATACACCTGCAGAAAAAATTAGTATTTCTGCATTTATTAATACTTATGAGATTATGTTAAAATTATTATCACAAAAATTAAACAGATTTCCTTTGATTAAATGATTTATTTTATTTCAAATTTTACTAAAGCATATTTTTGAAAAATATTTTATCAAAACATAAAATGAATAATCAAGATGAACTAGTTGCAAAATTCAAATTAGATTTATTCGAAGGCCATCCAATAATAAATCACAATCAAGATGTAATTCTTATTGACACAGGAGCACCTTCATCAATTCACGATTCTGGAACGATTAACTTTTGTTCAAAAGATTATAAGTGCCTAACTAATTTTTTAGGAATTGAAATATCCAAAATTTCATCACTTTTAGGGAAAGAAATCACTGCCCTATTAGGAGTTGATATTCTATCACAATATAAAGTTATTTTTGATTATAGAAACAATTCAGTCGAATTCTTAAATAAAAAATCAGAATTTGATGGCACTGAAATAGAAATCTCAACTTTTATGGGAATACCAATAATTCCTTTATCAATTGAAAATAAAAATCTCAGATTCTTTTTAGACACAGGAGCCAAATTATCTTATGTATCAAAGAGTCTTACAAGCAATCTTAATAGTATAGGTATTTTTGAAGATTTTTATCCACTTTTTGGTAAGTTCCAAACAGAAGTATTTAATATTCCAACTTATTTTGAAGGTGAGGAATTAAATGTAAACTATGGAAATTTACCCCCTTTTTTAGAATCAACTTTACTGTTAAGTAATGCCATAGGAATTATAGGTTTTGATTTTTTTAATAATTTCAAAATCGAACTCGATTTGATGAATAAAAGAATTAAATATAAAAGGTATTAATTAAGTTGAAAAACAAGAAAAACTTCTTAATTCTCTAATTTAATTTTCTTTAAGCAATAATCAGCCGAATTAATTGAAAAACATTTAAATAACTACTTTTTTAATTCCCTCTTAAATTTGAGATAATTTTCACAAAAGGAGAATTTGTCACTAAATACTCAAAAACAACCTGTTAAAAAATAGATTTTATACGCGGAAGATCTAATATCCCCTATTAGAGACTAAAATTTATGCTCCAAAGATTAAAAATCGGTCTTCAAAGATTAAAAATTGGTCTTCGGAGATTAAAATTAGTCCTTTAAAGAATGAAATTTAGTCTTCGAAGATTAAAAATTGGTCTTCGGAGATTAAAATTTAATCTTTCGAGATCAAAAATTGGTCTTCCGAGCATCTAATTTGATGTTCAAAGATTAAAAATTTATCTTATTGTCATACTTTGTGACATTTTGCCAATATTTTTCAACTACTTAAGAAATTAACTTCTCCCCTGCTTATTAATTTTTATAAAAATCTTAGTTTTCGATAAACAACTAAAAAATCATCAAACTTAAGCAATCG
>JANWVQ010000114.1 GCA_025056745.1 Ignavibacterium sp. | reverse complement strand
GCCTGAGATTCTCAGGCTTTTTTGTTTTAATTGATAAATATTAAGATGATTTATTAAAATATATTTGTTTTTTAGGATTTTTAGAATCTAAAAAATGTTAAATTTCTTGGTCGTAGTTCATCCGTTAGCTAACGGAGGTTAGAACGCCTGGCTTTTACGCAGGAGGTCGTCCTGAACTCAGTTCGGGAAGTCTCGTCGGCTCTACAAGAATGAAAACTTAGTTTTACAAGTTTCTTTTGTTTTCAATTATTTTTCACAATTCGGCGAAATCATAACAATTATTTTTTTTACTTATAATTATTGTTAATTCTTTATACCTTAGAATACTCTTCAAACTAAATGATTATTATATTCTTTTCTCTTTCTTTCTAAAATTTTTCTGAATTTAAGTCTGAGTAATAAGTTTTAAGTTCAAAATAAGTTAGGGTTTTTAGAGGATTATTTTAATTGAGATTTCAATTTTCATTTTTATGAAAATCTTTTTGGTAATGAAAAATTTTAGTAAAATCTTATGTAAATTTGCATTGAGACTTAATAATTGCATAATAAAATGATTATTGAAAGACAAATAACCTCACATATAAGAAAAATGCTTGATAAATTCCCTATCGTTTCGATAAATGGGCCAAGGCAATCAGGTAAAACAACTCTTCTAAGAGAATTCTTTCAAGAATATAAATATTACAATCTGGAAAGGTTGGATCTAAGACAAATGATTATGTCTGATCCAATTGGATTTCTTAATTCAGCTGGAGACAAAGTCATTTTTGATGAGGCTCAAAATCTTCCTGAACTTTTTAGTTACATACAAGTAATTTCAGATGAAAGAAAAATTAATGGTCAATTTATCCTATCAGGTTCTCAAAGTTTTTTACTCAATGAAAAAATATCACAATCTCTCGCCGGAAGAGTAAACATAAACATTTTGCTACCATTTGATTTGACAGAGATAAAAAACTATTTGAGTTCTGATTATTTACAACTAATGTACAATGGCTTTTATCCTAGAATTTTAATAAATCAAATTGACCCCCAAGACTATTATCCTTCATATTTGCAAACATACATTGAAAGAGATATAAGAACACTAAAAGCTATTGAAAATTTACATACATTCACAAAGTTTCTAATTATTTGTGCAGGCAGAGTTGGACAGGTTATTAATCTAACTTCTCTTGCAAATGATACTGGAATTTCTGTTAACACAGTAAAATCTTGGTTATCACTACTTGAAGCAAGTTTTATTATTTTTTTCTTAAAACCTTATCATAATAATTTTAATAAAAGGATAATCAAAGCACCTAAACTTTATTTTTATGACACAGGATTAATTTGCTCATTGTTGAGAATACCAAATAAAGAGTCAATTAGAAATTTCCCCCTGTATGGAGCATTATTTGAAAACTTTGTCATAGGTGATTTAGTAAAACAAATTTATCATTCAGGTAAACAACCAAATTTATTTTATTACAAGGAGAGTAATGGAAAAGAAATAGATTGTATCATTGAAAAAAGCTTTGATGAAATAATTGCACTTGAAATTAAAGGTGGTGAGACTTTTAACAGAGATTATTTAATAAACTTCAAGGCTATATTTAAGAATTCTTCTAATCTAAAAGTCCATAAATATTTAATACATCCAAAAGCAAATAAAACAACATTAGATGATATTAAAATTATCGATTGGATAGATGCCCCGAGTATCTTTTTTTAATAATTTTAATACCTTTCTAAGGACCCTAAGAGTTGATTTAATCTGCTTTTATAAAACTATAAAATTTTATATAGATTTTTATTTAATTGAGTAATTAAAATTTTCTAATTGTTTAATTATTTAATTAGCTAAAGAAATCAAACTAATATCCTATAATATCAGAGACGTTTTTTCAAACTTTATTTAGCTTGAGTTAAATAATGAACTGAAATTACTTTAATTAATTAGAATGTTAATAAACTAAAGATTATCTTTAATTTTGAATTATCAACTAAATTTAACTTGGATGATTTTCAAAAAGCAAAAGAGAATTTTAGTAGTTAGGACAGATAGAGTTGGAGATACAACTTACATCACTCCAGCTGTTAGAGAGCTTAAGAAGGCTATCCCTGATTCTTTCATAGCTACATTAACTCAACCACATACAAGCAAAATATTTATTAACAATCCTTATGTTGATGTTATATTGACTGATGATTTGAAAAAAGAAAATTTCTGGAAAGTCGTTAAAGAAATTCGAAAGTATAAATTTACTCACGCACTCTTGATGTTTCCAACCGAAAGAGCAGCTTATCAATTATTCTTTGCAGGAATTCCATATAGAGTTGGAGTTGGTCATATTCTTTATGAAGTAATCACCTTTATGCGAAGTGTATCCAGAAATAATTATAACCCAATTCGACACGAAGCTGATTATTGTCTTGATTTAGTAAGAAAACTCGGGGTCAAAACAAATAACTACAAATTAGAGATATTTTTATCAGAGGAAGAAATAAGGGAAGCCATAGACTTTCTTAAAAACAAAGGAATATTTGAAGAGGATAAGAAAATTTTTATTCATACCGGTTCTTTAGGTTCAGGACCTAATTGGAGTGAAAGTAAGTATTTTTCATTAACAAAAAAATTATTAGATATTCTAAAAGATGCATCGATAAAATTTATCTTCACGGCTCGCGAAATGTCAAAAAGTTTTATTGATGAAATTAAAAAATTAGATCCTAACAGAATCCACATAATCGCTGAGGAAATTGATGATTTAAGAATGATGATAAAAGTTATTTCACAAGCTGACGTTTTTCTCGCAAGTTCGACAGGACCTCTCCATATCGCAGATGCTTTAAATAAAAAATGCATTGGAATATTTTGCAGAAGAAAAGTTAGTTCCGCAAAACATCACGGGGTAATTAACGAACATTCTATAAATATTGAGGTTTCTGAAGAGAATTGTAAAAAGTATTGTAGTGCTGATCAAAATAATTGTGGAATTGAAAAAGGATTATCTGAAGAAGAAGTAATAAATTCTATTCTTAAATTATTAAATCAATGAATTATGAATTTTGAAAATTTAGTTATTCCAAAGTGTAAAAAGTTTTCTGGATATAAACCTTGTTTTTCTTATAAAAACTGTCTTGAAAATGGTTGCCAAGAAGACATTGAACAAAATAGGATAGGGACCAAAATCCTTATTATCTCGCTTGATGCCTTGGGAGCTGTTTTGAGTTTTACATCTATACTACCCGCAATTAAAAGGAAATTTCCAATAAGCACGATTAACTGGATAACAATGCCTGGTGCCGATAAAATCTTATTCAATAATCCTTTCATTGACAAAATATGGATTTGGAATGATGAAAGCAGAATGATATTAAGGCAAATGAAATTTGATTATTTATTCAATGCTGATAAAACTAATTATGCTTGTGCTTTTGCCAATGAAATAAATTCAAGCAATAAATTAGGATTTTTATTGAATGAAGATGGAAAAATAATACCCGCAAATAAATCGGCTTTTTATAACTATTTAATGGGCAATGATGATTTCCTCAAATTCAGAAAAAATCAGAGGACAGGTATTGATATTATTCACGAAACTTTTGAACTTGAATATCAAAAAGATGAATATCAATTTTTCTTTACTGATGAAGAGAAAAAATTTATTGAATCATACAAAAACGAAATTAGATACGATCCTTCAAAAACTTATGTTGGATTTAATACAGGTTGCTCAAATCTTTTCCCAAATAAAAAAATGACTATCGAACAACACATCTATCTTATCAACAAATTAATTCAAAACGATTCAATAAGAATTTTACTTCTTGGTGGTAAGGAAGATACAGAAAGAAATGAACAAATCATCCAAGGCTTACCGTCAGAAATTCAAAACAAAGTAATAAGTACTCCAACAACACTTGGTATTCGTAAAGGTGCTTGTTTTATGGATTTAGCTGACTTGGTTATTTCTGGTGACTCTTTCGGAATGCACCTTGCGATTGCTTTGAAAAAATATGTTATAGTTTGGTTTGGTCTATCTTGTTGGACTGAAATTGAATTATATGGACGTGGAGTAAAATTATATCAGGAAGATCTTGAATGTTCTCCCTGCTGGAAAAAAGAGTGCCCTTATGATTTAGAATGCATCAAAATGATTGATTTAGAAAAAATAATTGATGAAACTCTTAAGTTCTCAATGAATAATCCAAGATTAGCTAAAATAGTAGTTTAATGAAAGTAATATTGAAAAAAATTCAACATAAGTGTCATTAAAACACTTCAATTAATTGCTTAATTAAATCAAGAGTTAGATTCAAATCAGATAATTCATTCATATCACAATAAAATTTCATATCTTTGAATAATATTTTTCAAAATTTAGAGAGAGAAATATGGCAATCTTGGTAAATAAAAAAACACGTTTATTGGTTCAAGGAATTACTGGTAGTGAAGGTTCTTTTCATACAAAGCAAATGATTGAATACGGAACGAAGGTCGTTGCTGGAGTTGTCCCAGGAAAAGGTGGGACGAAATTTGAAAATATTCCAATCTATAATACCGTAGAGGAAGCTGTAAAAAATGAAAAAGCGAACACCTCTGTAATTTTCGTACCTCCAGCTTTTGCTGCTGATGCCATACTCGAGGCAGCTAATGCAGGTATTAAAGTTATAATTTGTATCACCGAAGGAATTCCCACAAATGATATGTTAAAAGTTTACAATGCAATTAAAAATAAAGATGTTGTTCTTATAGGACCTAATTGTCCAGGAGTTATTACCCCTGGAGAAGCTAAAGTTGGAATTATGCCAGGTTTTATTCACAAAAAAGGTAAAATCGGTGTTGTATCAAGAAGTGGAACTTTAACTTATGAAGCTGTTAAACAATTAACCGATGTTGGTTTAGGTCAATCAACTTGTGTAGGAATAGGTGGAGATCCAATAATCGGTTCTAAATTCATAGATATAATTAAAATGTTTAATGAAGACCCTGACACAGAAGGAATAGTTATGATTGGTGAAATTGGAGGTAGCGCAGAAGAAGAGGCCGCTGAATTTATTAAAAAGAATGTTCAAAAACCTGTAGTTGGATTTATTGCTGGCCGAACAGCTCCTCCAGGCCGTAGAATGGGACACGCAGGAGCAATTATATCTGGAGGGAAAGGGACTGCAGCTGAAAAAATGGCTGCTATGAAAAATGCTGGAATTTTCGTCGTTGAGAGCCCCGCTGAAATTGGTGTTACAATGTTAAAAGCTTTGGAAAAATTCAAATCAAATAAAATCAAAAAAGAAAAAGACTCTGAAAAAAAATTTAAAAAAGCTGAAAAGAAGAAAGAAAAAAAATCTTCAAAAAAAGAAAAATCAAATAAGAAAGATTCTAAAAAGAAAAAAAATAGGAGATAAAATTGGCTAACAAAACTCTTGCAATAATCAAACCAGACGCTGTTAAAGATAATTATATTGGCGAAATCATTTCAATGATAACCAAAGCTGGATTCAATATTAAAGCTATGAAAATGATTCATCTTACAAAAGCTCAAGCACAAAAATTTTATGAGGTTCATAAAGAAAGACCATTTTATAATGATTTAATTGACTATATGACCTCCGGTCCTTGTATTCCAATTGCACTTGAAAAAGAAAATGCAGTTGAAGATTACCGAAAATTAATTGGTGCTACAGATCCAACTCAAGCCGAAGAAGGAACGATTAGAAAATTATATGCACGTAATAAACAATTTAATGCAGTCCACGGCTCAGATTCCGATGAAAATGCTCTAAGAGAAATTGCTTTCTTCTTCTCTGAAAAAGAATTATTAGAAAATTATTACGATTAACCTTAGAGGATATAATGAAAAAATATTTTTTGGTCTTTTTCGGTATAATTTTATTTTTCTTTATTGCTTGCGGTGATAAGAAAAAATCAGAACCTTCAAAGATTGATTCTACTTTATACGATTATAAAAAATCAGAATTAAAAACTGAACCAATAGATGATAAATCTGTCTTTAATTTATCATATCGTTTTGATAATGAAAAAAATCTACTTTATAGATTGGTTACCATCTCTGAATCTGAACAGAAAATCACCGCTGATACAATAATCTCTAATAAACTTAAACAAGAATTAGTTTATTTAATCGAATTCAAACCTAAAACAAAAGAAGCTGATGGAACTGTTGAAGCTGATGTTAAAATTGTTGGACTGAAATTAAATGCAAATTTCAACGGACAAAACATAACATTTGACTCAAAAGATAAAAATGATACAAACAAAGTAAAGCAATTTGCCGAGTTCGCTTCATTAGTTGATAATCCATTTTCCATAAGATTTTCAAAAGTCGGTGAAATTTCAGAGATATTCAGAATAGATAAAATTGCCAACTCATTCTTTAAATTGAAAAATGCAGATACAGTTGATACAGAAACAAAAAATATGGTAAAAGAAGAACTATCAACAAACGTTCTAAGACCGATTGCCGGACAATTGATAAGAAAATTTACTGATAAAAATCTCTCTAAAGATTCATCTTGGTCAATTCCCCAATCACCTATTCCAATGATGGTTTATAAAATTAACTATACAAACAAATATAAAATCTCATCTTTAGAAAAATTCAAAGACAGAAAATTAGCTGTGATTGATGCTGGAATCGACTTTAAGGTTGAAGGAAATAATAAATATAGCGATAGTGGTGTTGATTATGTTTTTTCAACTCCAGTATATAAAGGTGAGGGAAAAATTTATTTTGATATTAGCAATGGACGAATTCAAAGGTCACATACTAAATCATCGAATTCATTCTCATTTACAATGACAACTAACACTCCAGAGGGTAAGAAAAAGGCTAAAAGAGAAGAGTCAAATAATATTACAAATATCCTAGAATTGATTGATTAAAAATATTTAAGGCTGTATCATTTTCGCTTAATTTAATATCGAAGTTTTTGATACAGCCTTAAAAATGAAATTGAAGTTACTTATTTAATATCATTTTCTTGACTTCAGAGAGAGGCCCAATCGTAAGTTTGTAAAAATAAATTCCGCTCGAGATTGAACTTCCATCTTTTAATTTGGATATATCGAATGATTCTTCATAGTAACCTGCATCTCTGAACTCATCAACCAAAGTAACAATTTCTCTACCTAAGAAATCATATACCTTCAATGTTTGATATTCACTAATAGGAGAATAATAAGTTATCTTAGTTTCTGGATTAAATGGATTTGGATAATTTTGATTTAATGTGAAATCACTCAAATTCAAATTATTAAACTCAACTTCAATAACATTTGAATATTCAAAATCGCCGGTGAAATCTATTTGTTTGAGTCGATAGAAGTTTTTACCTATTGCAGGATTTTGATCTACAAAAGAGTAATTGTTGAGTATTGTCGAATTTCCAGAACCTTTTACAAAACCAATCGTTTTCCAATCTTCATCACCTGAGCTTGCACTATTCTTTATTGATCTTTGTATTTCAAATCCATAATTATTTATTTCTGATGCTGTTGACCATCTTAAACTAACTTTATTACCAATAATAGATGCTACAAAAGAACTTAATTCAACTGGTAAAGGATAACTACTTGAATTATAAGGACCTCCTGTAAACGTTCCAAAATCTGGATTAAAACCTGGATTTCCACCTGTTCTGTTACCTGGAACAGTTACATCAGAGAAAAAAGCGGTACTACTTACGACAAAAGCAAATAATCTAATGTTCATTGCAGCAGTTGCACCAAGTGCAGCAAATGGAATTCTAATTTCAAATCCTCTATTAGCTGTTCCTGAATTATTAAACGCAAAAGTAATTGTATGACCACTTGCGAACACGGTACCAGTTGTGGTATAACTTTGAGAAGTACCTGACTGTCCACAATTTCCCAAAAATACGCCTGCGGGTGTTCCTACTCTACTTCCAGCATCTACGAAACAGTTAGTAGTTGAGCCGCCGGGATTAATTGCAAACATATAATCAACTTCAAAATCTGCTTTGAAATTTGGTTGGGTCATACCATTACCGCCCATATAATGCCCACCACCAGAGAAGGCTAATGATGTTCCTGCAGAAGCACCTGTTGGTGCACCTGTACCAGCAATATTCATCCATATTCCAATACCATCACTGCTCGCGGTATTCAGTTTACCTTCAACTCCAATAAATAGAACATTATTAGCTACATCAGGAAAATAAACGATTTTTGATACGTTTATATCAGGTCCAAAACCAGCGTTGGTGTTTTGTTTTGTTGCTACGGTAATATACTGACTTTCACTAAGGTCACCATTTACGGTAATCTGTGAATATACAAGACTACTTATTAGTATTACGATAACTTTAACTAAAAATATCTTCATAATGGTTCCCTTTTTATTTAATCAAAATCATCTTTTTACTTTGTATAAAATCCCCTGCTTGAATTTTATAAATATATACTCCATTTGATATTTGTTTACCAACCAGCTCAGAATTAAACTCTACATCATATCTTCCTGCTTCCTTGTATTCATTTACTAATGTTGCAATTTCATTACCAATGATATCATATACTTTCAATGTAACGAAATTATATTCAGGAATTTGATAGCTTATTATCGTTGATGGGTTAAATGGGTTTGGATAATTCTGTTCAAGCGAGAATTTATCTAACATTACAAAATCTACTTCAACAATTTTTGAATATTCGAATGAACCATCTGTATTTATTTGCTTTAATCTGTAGGCATACTTACCTGACTGAGTTAATGTATTATCTTTGTATGAATATTCTTTTGGTGAATTAGAATTACCGTTTCCTGATACAAATCCAATTTTCTCCCAATTGAATGGTAGAGATGAGGCATACCTAGTATCTACAATAGAGGAGCGTTCTATTTCAAAACCGTAATTATTCTTTTCTGTTGCAGTTGACCAAACTAAATTAACTGATTTTTCGAGAATAAATGCATCAAAAAGTACGAAGTTAACTGGCATAGCAGAGTATTCTCCACCTGTAAATTCAGAAAAACTTGTAACAACTCCCGATAGAGTGTTTGTTGAAGCATTAGTCAAATCTAATAATGTCCACGAACCATCTTTATATCTACCTAAATAAATTAAATTCTCATCACCATTAATATCAGAGTCT
This sequence comes from Ignavibacterium sp., assembly GCA_025056745.1. Taxonomy (GTDB): domain Bacteria; phylum Bacteroidota; class Ignavibacteria; order Ignavibacteriales; family Ignavibacteriaceae; genus Ignavibacterium. Next base: position 725 of record JANWVQ010000114.1, on the reverse strand, counting down.
AAATAGACAAAAGAGGCATTGCAACTAAAACTTGTAATATTATTTGAGGTAACTTTCCAATATCTCGTAATATAATCTGATGAACTTGTGTTATTTGGATGTTTAGCATCTACGAGATTAACTCCCGCATAAGCACCACTACCAAAAGTTCCACTTGTAAAATTTAATGTCACTGGCGAGTATTCAGCAGTCCCTGTATTATCACCAACTGGAAATGTAAATGAACCAGTACCTGTGAAAAGTTTTCTAACTTCACCAGTGCCTGTACAAACTATCATTTTTGATGAGTTGGGAGTACCACCAATTGTAGCAGTAGAATTCAAAGTTAAATTATTCGAACCAATAACAATTCTTCCATTATCAAATGTTAAAAGATTGTCAACAGTAACATTGTTGTTCAGTGTTAATTGTGTATTATTAACTCTAAGGTAATCAAAGGTTGTGTTACCAGTCAATGATTGTGATGAACCATTAAATAAAACCTGCCTTTCATTACAATTAAAAGTACCAGAATTAGTCCAGTTTTCTGCAACCTCTAAATCGCCACCTGAGGCAGATGATAATGTAAGTGTGCCTGAGGAACCTATATTAAGATTACCACTTACTATTGCTTTACTATTACACGAACCAAAGTTAATTGTACCATTATTTACAATTAAAGAACCATTAATAGTCCAAAGTCCTGTTGATGCTCTAGTTATTGTCCTTCCAGAGGTATTCATAGT
>JANWVQ010000038.1 GCA_025056745.1 Ignavibacterium sp. | reverse complement strand
GGTCGGAATAGCCTTCATCAGCAGTTGACCCGGTAACCCAGGTAAAAGAAGATGCTCCAGTAAGAGGAGTAAAAGTAGCTGTGCTCTGAGAAAATATATAATTGACTTGAGCAAGCAAGCTCGTTGCATTTAAAAGCGAGCAAATGAGCAGTATAATTTTTTTCATAATATCTCCTATTTATTATCTAATTAATTATCCAACTTAATTGATTTTTATATAGACATTAAAGAAAGAAATTCTTTTAACAAAAAATTAATGAAAAGATTGAAATCAACTCTGCTTTTTATTTTTCTTAGTAGCAGCAGCTTTTTTTGCTGCCCCCCTCTGTTTTGATGTTTTCTGTGAATAGACTCTTGTGCCTAATTTTTCTAATAATTGTTTATTTTGTTTGAGAGCAACACGAGCAATCTTAAGATATTGCATCGTCCAATCGTAAAGATCTTTTATAGCTTTCTCTTTTTCTTTCGTTGCGTTTTGGGCTTCTCCTTTTGCAGCTTCTTGTTGATTGTCAATATTCTGAAGTTCGATAATTTTCAATTTCTCAGTTTTAATTTTTGCATTATCATAACCATATTCTTGCAGCTTATTTTTAATTTCATCCGACTTTTCAATATTTTCAAAAAGAGCAATTCCAGATACTATAAATTCAGCTATAGTACGAGGCATTCTTGATGTAAGCCCAAGCTGTGCTAACTTACCTTTATCATTTTTGAATACTGCTTTTGCAACATTAGATAAATCTTGATATGCTTGTTTTGCAATAGCGAATGCTTCTTTTACGGATTCTGTAAGGTCTTGTTGCTTGCCACTTAGTAATAGAGATTGTTCATACTTCTCGTTTGCATTTTCCAATAATTGCTTGCCTTGGTTAAGCTTTTCGGAATTATACCCAAACTCTGATACTTTTTGAAGAATGGTTGGATCATTTAATGTGTTGTTAATGACTGTCTCGGATAACTTTAGAATTTTTTCTCCACTTCTTGTTTTTGAAAAGGTTGGCATCTTTTTATCCTTATTTCTAATCTTCACTTAAAATATAGTAAAATTAAATTAATTTCCAAATAAAATATTTTCATACTTCGTAACCATTGATAAAAAATTACATTTTTTAACATTTAAATAATTTACACTTAATATTTACTTTATAAATGCAACAAAATAATCTGGGACAGTATCAACTAATCAGAGAACTATTTTAAGGCTGCATCAAATATCAGTATAAGGTATTAAAACAATGGATAAATCATTTTGTAAAATAACTTCGAGTTATATAACCATAACATTTTTGTTAGGCAACGGTGATTTAAGCTTTGTAACCATTACATTATTTACCGTAACCGTTGCATTATGATTCGTAAACGTTGCATCAAATTTCGTTAACGTTGCAATATGTTCCGTATAGGATGCATCTTGACTCGTGAATGTAGCATTTTGTTTGGTGAATATTGCAACATAATTGGGGAACATTACACCGAGTTGCGTGAATGTTACATCAACTTAATACAATGTTGCATCAGTACAGGTTTAAATTGCATCATTTATTCATTAAATCGATTTTAAATATTGCATCGTAAACTTAAAGCAAAAACGCAGTCCTTATAAAAAATACAATATCTTATGTGTTCAATGTATCTTTTTAATATTAAGATTCAGAATTGTATTTAGTTAATTAAAATATGAACGATTATATATTAACTGAAATTGCAATTGTAATTAAACAAACAAAATATCTTTTCAAATAATTTCATTTTATAGTAATAAAAACCATTGCTCTGAATAAATTTATTTTTGAACAATATGATTAAATGAAATTACTGAATTTTTTCTAATCACGATTTGTTCCTAATGTTATGAAAGAAATAACTTTAATATTTCCTAATCAATTATTTGAGAATAATCCTGCCATTAAAAGGGATGTTCCTGTATTAATCATTGAGGATCCTCTCTTTTTTGGAGATAAAGTATATCCGCTAAATTTTCATAAAAATAAAATTCTCTTACATCGCTCTTCAATGAAATTTTATCAAGACTATTTAATAAGAAAAGGCTATAATGTTCATTACATTGATTATGTATCAATTAAAAATAATTCAAAATCAAATTATCTTGTTGAAGCTTTAAAGGATTTATCTGTTCAAAAAGTAAATTATATCGAACCAGTTGATTTCATTCTCGAAAAAAGAATCAAAATTGCTTCACAGAAGCTTGGTATCTCATTGTCAGAACATCCCTCACAAATGTTTTTAACACCTAAATCTGAATTAATTAATTTCTTCGCAGGTAAGAAAAAATATTTGATGCATTCATTTTATATTCATCAAAGAAAGAGATTGAATATTCTTATCGAAAATGATAAACCTATCGGTAATAGATGGAGTTATGATGCAGACAATAGAAAAAAATTACCAAAAGGAATTTTAATACCTTCACCAATTCAATTTGAAGAGAATGAATTTACCAAAGAAGCTAAAGAATATGTTGAGAAATATTTTTCTAAAAATCTCGGAACAACTGAATTTTTTAATTATCCTGTAACGTTTTCACAAGCTCGAAAATCTTTTTTAGATTTTTTAGAAAATCGATTCTTAAATTTTGGTATTTATGAAGATGCAATTGATAAAAACAATAACACTCTATTTCACTCAATTTTATCTCCAGCATTAAATATTGGACTTATCACTCCACTTGAGGTAATTAATACAACTTTAGAATTTGCAAGAGATAATAATATTCCTATTAATTCTTTGGAAGGATTTATTCGTCAAATAATTGGTTGGAGAGAATACATAAGAGCAATCTATGAAATCGAGGGCGTTCGGCAAAGGAATTCAAATTTTTTCGAGTTAGAAAATAATTTAAGCAATTCTTTTTACGATGCCACAACAGGTATTGAGCCAATAGATGATACAATTAAAAAACTTCTTTCAACCGCTTTTACACATCATATTGAAAGATTGATGATACTTGGAAATTATATGTTGCTAAGTGAGATTCATCCTAATGAAGTATACAGATGGTTTATGGAAATGTTCATAGATGCTTATGATTGGGTAATGGTTCCAAACGTATATGGTATGAGTCAATTTGCTGATGGCGGACTTATTTGCACAAAACCTTATATATCTTCTTCAAATTACATATTAAAGATGAGCAATTATAGAAAAGGAGAATGGTGTAAAGTATGGGATGAAATGTATTGGAGTTTTTTGAGGAAGAATAGGGGAAAGTTAATATCTAATCAAAGAATGGCATTGATATTAAAATTAGCTGGGGAAAGATAAAATTAATTTCCTAATTATTTCTTAATTAATTTTATTACTTTTGCAGGCACACCAGCAACTATTGACATTGTTAGGAGAAGTTTATACAAAAATAAAAAAATAATTGTAACTAAACAGTTTATATATATTAAATTAATGAGCAAAATAATTTAATTAATTCATTCATTTAATCTCTTAATCAAATATTTCATATTTGAAAGTTAGAAGATAAAGCATCTTCATAAAACATTTTAACAGTTTCCAAGGAAAATTCATTAAGATCTTTACCGATCAAAGGTATTTTCTTTAATAAATCATTTGTCATTGTTATTATATGACAACCAATTCTATCAGCTTGAATTAGATTAAATAACTCCCTTGGACTTGCCCAAATTAGCTCTACATTTTGATTAGATCTAATTATTTCTATAACATCGGTCATAATTGGAATTGGATCTCTACCTGAATCAGCTATCCTTCCAGCAAAAACTGATACATAAGCACCAGCAGTATTCTGCAATGCCGGTAAAATTTCGATTACTTGCTCTTTAGTCATTATAGCTGTGACGTTTACTTTTATTCCCTCATTAGTCAGGCGTTTTATTAAATTAAAAGAGGAAACTGCTTTTGTATTCATAATTGGAATTTTTACGTATACATTATTACCCCAACCCGAAATTTTTTTTGCCTGAACATACATCTCATCGAAATCATCAGAAATTACTTCAAAAGAAATTGGTTTATCTTTAATTATTGATAAAATCTCTTTTGCAAAAGCTTCATAATCTTTAACTCCAGCCTTTCTCATTAGACTTGGATTAGTGGTAAAACCGGATATAAAGACATTTTTATTCATTTCCAAAATACCTAATTTGTCAGCACCATCAGCGAAAATTTTGACATTAAAATTCATTTTATTACCTCCATTATATAGTTAATGTTGATTCCCATTTTGTTGAATTAATTTGAAGCTTTGGATGTGATACTAGTAAATGCCAAATTAAAGCCTGAAATCCTTCGGTGATAGGTGTTATTTTATTTTGATTTACTGTTGGAATTAAAACCACAGCATCTCCAAGTTTAAGGGTATCACCACCATCCTTGCCAACTATTCCGAATATTTTAGCTTTAACTTCTTTAGCATAAAACAGAGCATTAGAAATATTTTTACTAATATTTTTTTCGATATTTCCACCACCAACTGAGAATACCAATAGCCCATCATTGTATTTTAATTTACTAGTCTTCAACCAATTTAGAATCGAAAATTCCCAACCTTCATCATTAACCCTTGCAGTTAATTCAGAGATATTATCATAAGGAGCATAGGCTTCAATTCCACATAATTTTCTAAAATCGCATACCGCGTGAGAAGCATGACCAGCACCTCCGCCTGAGCCTATAATAAAAAGCCTACCTTCATTTAGTCTAATCATATTTAATTCATTAACTAATTTTTCAATTTGATCGATGTTTAATTGATTTATTACTTCAATGCAATATTTAAGAAAATCTTTTGAATAATTCATATTTTTTCCCTTTAATTAATAATTAGAGAATTTTTTTATTTAATAATTAAATACGGTATAAAATAAAATACAAATCTTTAGTTATTAACCTTATTTTTAAATTTATATAATTAATTAAATAAACACGCCATATTTTTTTTTGGGGAAACTTTTAATAAAAGTACTCCAATATTTTTTAGCAATATCAGTTGCTTGATAATTTTTATGATCATAAAGAGAGTCGTCAACTTGTCTATAAAAATTGCTCATATTTATTATTTCCTTCAATGGAATCATCTCATAATTATAATTTTTACCGGAATAGGTTAAAGATAAAAAAACTGACTGTTTTAATTGGCTACTAATTATTTCAATTACAGCATTTCCCAACAAAAAAGCACAATTTTTATCAACTTTTGAAGGTTTTCCCGACCTATAAAGATAGGATGGATTAACTGAATTGATATTTCTTGTATCAAAATGTTTTGAAAGATCTCTTTTAACCTTTTTTGCAAGAACTTCAGCAGAACCCTTAAATCTTGGGTGCCCAAAATCATCTTTTTCATTCTCATCAGAGCTAATATATCTTCCATCTCCCCATCTAGCACCTTCAGCAACTACAACAACTGCATGCCTTTGAATTTTATATAATTCTAATAACTTAACTAAAAAATCCTCATAATTAAGCGGAAACTCTGGAATTATTATAAAGTCAGGATCACCTAAAGAGGATGATAAAGCTAACCAACCAGCATGCATCCCCATTGTCTCAATAAAAATAATTCTTTCGTGAGAATATGCGGTTGTTCTTACACCATCTTCGTAACTAACAAAAGATACTAATTTCTGAGCGGCGGTTGGATGTCCAAGAGTAAAGTAATTAATGAAGTTATTATAATCGAATTTTATATTTTTTTTAATTAAACC
>JANWVQ010000019.1 GCA_025056745.1 Ignavibacterium sp. | reverse complement strand
AAGAATCAAATTCATAAACAAAGTGAAGACAAAATCCCAAAAATTGAAAAAGACTATTTAATAATTAAGAATATTAATCAAAAATTATATGAAGGTGATTATTCAATAAAATTATTAGATAGCAAAGATAAATTGTTAAATGAAATCCCAATTAAAGTTAAATGGTTCTATAAGCCAAAATCTCTTGAGGATATTAATTTCGCATTAGAGATGATTGAATTGATTGCGGTAGATGAAAATTTAAAGTCTAACTTTGTTTCAGAAATTGAGAAAAAGAAAAAACTTTTTAATTACTGGAAATCTAAAGATCCAACTCCTTTAACTTCTTTCAATGAATTAATGAATGAATTTTACTCACGAGTTGATTATGCAGTAGATGAATTTATGTCAATCTCACAAAGAAACGGAGCTAAAACTGATAGAGGGAAAATTTATATTATGCACGGAAAACCTGATAAAGTTGAAAGGGTAACAAACACTGATGGTAAAGTTATTGAACAGTGGTTTTATTACAATCCTCAAAGAGTATTTCAATTTATAGATTCAAGAGGTGATGGTAATTTTAAGAGTATGAAATGAAAAACTTTCAGAAAGTTCTTTTTACGTGTGGAGATATTAATGGAATTAGTCCGGAAATAAGTTTAAAACTCTTTAATTATCTCCTCGCCAAAAACAAGAAACATCATCTAATTTTTACTTGTCCTAAAAACGTTTTCAAAATTTATTATAAAAATCTTCAATTAAATTTTAAGTACAAGTTCATAAAGGATGTAAATGAGTCTGAAGATGATTTATTAAATGTTTTAGCTATGCCAGATGCAAAATTAGATTTTGGTAATCCAACTAAAATTTCAGGTAAAGTATCTTTTGAGTCTTTGATGTTATCAATTGATGTATTAAAGAAAAAATATTCATCAATAGTTATAACCTCTCCTGTCTCTAAACTAGCAATCAATAAGGCTGGAATCAATTTTATTGGACAAACAGAACTTTTAGCAAATGAATTTGGAATTCAAAATTTTTTGATGATGTTTTTATCTAAAGAAATTAAAGCGGCACTTAATTCAATTCATATTCCGATAAAGGATGTCGCTAATCAGGTTAACAATTCTTCAATGAAAAAAAAGTTAAATCTTCTTCATTCAACATTAAAGAAAGATTTTAATATACAAGAACCAAAGATCGCAGTTTTGGGACTTAATCCACACGCAGGAGAAAATGGCAAAATTGGTGATGAAGAAGTCAAAATAATAAGTAAAGTCATTAAGAAAATTAATTATTTGAGCGGACCTTTTGTCCCAGATGCTTTCTTTGCAAATAAAATTTATAAACATTTTGATGCTGTCTTTGGAATGTATCACGATCAAATACTAATACCTTTCAAGATGCTTAGTTTTCACACAGGTGTGAATTTCACGGCAGGATTACCAATAATAAGAACCTCACCAGATCACGGAACAGCTTTTGATATCGCTGGAAAGAATAAAGCAAACTTTAAAAGCATTTATTATGCATATAAATATGCAATTGAAATTTCAAAATTGAGAAGTAAAGTTGAAAGATAATTATAAATACGTGTCTCTCATTTATGATGATTTTATATCAAATTTGATCGATTATAAATTTTGGGCAAAATATATTTATCAATTAATAAAGAAATTTAGTTCATCTAAAAATTATGTTTTAGAAATAGCATCTGGAAATTGTAATCTTTCTAGATACTTGCATAAAAAATTTACCACTTATGTTGTATCAGACTTATCACTCTCAATGCTTAAGAATTGTAAGATTAATACAAAGTTAAAAATATGCAGCGATATGCTCCAATTACCATTCAAAAGAAAATTTGATATTATAATATGTTCTTTTGATAGTATTAATTACATTTTATCGAAGAGGAAATTAAGTCTATTTTTTAAGGAGATCTATAAAACTTTGAATGATGATGGATTATTTATATTTGATGCAGCTTTGATTAAGAATAGTTATCATCATCAAAAATTTGCACTTAAACAAAAAAAAAGTAAAAAACATCATAATAAAAAGAGAGAGTATTTTTATACCTAAATTGCGATTACATAAAAATATCTTTAACTTTTATTTTCCGAATGGTATAAAGGTTAAAGAAATTCATAAACAAAAAATTTATGATTTGTATGAACTTTTTGAAATTATTGATAAAAACAGGTTTATAATCTCAGCTTGTTATAATGCATTTACTTTTGATGACTGTAAACCTGATAATCTTAGAGCTCAATTTGTAATTAAAAGGATTAGCTAATGTTAGAAATTAGAGATTTAACCTTCCACTATAAAAATCAACCTTTATTTGATAATGTATCACTTAGATTAGAAAAAGGTGAATTTGCATTTCTAATAGGTAAAAGTGGAACAGGAAAGAGTACTCTATTGCAAATGATCTATTTAAATCTGTTTCCTCAATCTGGGAGTGTAATTATAGGTGATTATGAAACCTCAAACATCAAAATAAAACAGATTCCTTTGATTAGAAGAAAAATTGGAGTTGTATTTCAAGACTTCAAACTTTTGAGGGATAGAAATGTTTATGAAAACTTGGAATTTGTTTTGAGAGTAACCAATCATTCTGGTAAAGAAATCAAAAGAATTATTAATGATGCACTTGTTGAAGTAGGTCTATCTCATAAAAGATTTAATTATCCAAATGAACTTTCAGGTGGAGAGCAACAAAGAATTGCAATAGCAAGAGCAATATTGAACAATCCGATGATAATTTTAGCAGATGAGCCAACTGGTAATTTAGATCCTGAAACTTCTTTTGAAATTTTAGAATTACTTCAAAAGATAAATAGAAGAGGTACTTCAATACTTTTTGCCACGCACGATTATGACTTGGTAAGAAAATATCCTTCAGCGAGAATTTTTAAGATAGTTGATAGAAAAATAATTAAAGGATTTTTGAAGAAAACGAATTCAGAAGTTTAGAAAGGGGCTTATGAATTATTATTCATAGCCCCTTTGATTTTTTAATTAACTTTTTCGTTGTTCATAGGAACAAAACCAAAATGCTGATTCTGAGGAGGTTCTATTCTTATCTCTCCAAATCGAGCTTCGAACTTTTTAATATTTTCTTCAAGAGCTTTCATCAACATTTTAGCGTGCTGTGGAGTAGTTATTATCCTAGATAAAACTCTGGCTTTTGGAACACCGGGAACTATTCTTGTAAAGTCTATAACAAACTCAGCAGGGGAATGAGAGATTATTGCTAAGTTTGAATAAATTCCTTCGGCTTCTTTTTCTCCAAGTTCAATGTTGATTTGTTGACCTTGTGGTTGAATGTTGTTATCCATAATTATTTTCTCATTTTATCTGCTTGTTCAAATGCTTTTGTTGCTTGATCAGTCATTCCAAGAACTGAATAAACTCTTCCTAAAAGCTCCCAACTATTGGCATCAGCATCAGGTGATTGGACTGCTTTTTCTAGATAAGGAAGTGCAGCTCTATATTTCTCTTTATACTCTTCTGAAAATTTCCCTTCTTCTTCAGCTTTTTTATTTAAGTAACCACCCCACTTTAAGTAAGTTACACCTAAATTATATATAGCATTTGAATATTCAGGATCTAATTCAATTGCTTTTTTAAATTGAGCCTCTGCCTCTTCGAATCTCTCAGCACCCAAGAGCAATACTCCATAATTGTATCTGTAGTATTTATTATCTGGTTGAGATTCTACTCCAGCTTTGAATTGCTCCATAGCTTCACTAATTCTTTCGGCTCCCATATATGCATTTGAGAGATAAAGTAATATTTCTGCATCACCTGGATATAATTTTCTACCCTCTGAGAGAACTTCTATGGATTTATTAAAGTATTCTTTGGCTTCTTTTTCTTTCCCTTCATTTTTTAAGTTAGTTCCCATAACAAAATAAACTTCTCCAAGATATTTATAACCATCTTTTGCTTTTTCTAAGTCAATTAATTTTTGCAAAGGTCTGATTGCAGACTCATTATCACCTTTACTTAAAAATACGAAAGCGAGATTTTTATAAGCATCTGCTGAATCGGGTTCAATTTTAGTTGCAGAGTTGAAATCTGCTATAGATCTATCAAACAAAACATTAGCGCTATCAGCATTTTCAGTCTTTATTGCTCTTTGGAATAGTGATACTCCGCGATTAAATACATTGATCCAAGCTGACTTTTTTGCATCTCTAATTTCTTTTTCATAAACTTTTGAAATAGCCAATGACTTTTCAAAACTATCTAACATATTTTCATATTCACCCTTTTCGTAATAAACGACTCCCATAAGATAGTAACCTTGATCACTTTTCGGATTCTTTTGGACTTCTTTTTTAAGAACTTCAATAGCTTTGTCATAATTTTTTTGTTGGATATAAAGTTTAGCACTTGTTATTTCTGTAGAAGCACATTGGAATCCCATAAAAAGAATTGCAATGGCAAACAATCCAATAAAAAACTTTTTATTACTTTTCATATTAACTCCAATTAATAAATAATGAAAAATTTTGTAACAAAGATAACATTATCTCTAATAAAAATAATAGATATTATAATCACCAAATAATAATAAATTTGTATTACAGGAAAATTTAAATTAAAAATCTTATTTGAGGAGTATTTATGAATAATAAGGAGTCTTTTATAAAAAAAATAAAAACTAAGGAAGCAAAAGTCGGTATTATCGGATTAGGATATGTTGGGCTTCCCCTTGCATTAGAATTTGCAGAAGCAGGTTTTAATGTTATTGGATTTGATATTGACAGTAAAAAAATTCCTATTCTTGAATCTGGAAGAACTTATATCAAACACATTCCTTCAGAGAGAATTGATAAAGCCGTAAAATCACAAAGATTTTCTGCGACAGATAAATTTGACAAACTTAAAGAAGTCGATGCAATCATTATTTGTGTCCCAACTCCGTTAAATAAATACCGTGAACCAGATATTAGTTATATAGAATCAACCGCTGAAGTAATTTCCAAAAACTTTAAAGTTGGTCAATTAGTCGTTTTAGAATCATCAACTTATCCGGGAACAACAGAAGAAATTATTTTACCTTTATTGGAAAAACCTTTAAACCCAGAATTAAATGGGGAGAAATTAGTTGTTGGAGTTGACTTCTTTTTAGCTTTTAGTCCTGAAAGAGAAGACCCTAATAATCCTAATTTTACTACAAAGACAATTCCCAAAGTTGTTGGTGGAGTAACCGAGTCCTGCTTGGAAATTGCAAAAGAATTATATGATCAGGTCATAGTTAAAACGGTTCCGGTAAGTTCTCCTCGTGCTGCTGAGGCAACAAAACTTCTTGAAAATATTTATCGTTCAGTGAATATAGCTTTAGTAAATGAATTGAAGATAGTTTTTGAAAAAATGGATATTGATATTTGGGAAGTCATAGAGGCAGCTAAAACTAAACCATTTGGATTTCAAGCATTTTATCCTGGTCCAGGTTTAGGTGGACATTGTATTCCAATCGATCCGTTTTATCTTACTTGGAAAGCAAGAGAGTTTGACATTAGTACCAAATTTATTGAGCTTGCTGGTGAGATTAACACTTTTCAACCTTATCACGTAGTTAATCGCACTATTGAAGCATTAAATAATTATGGAAAAACCATAAATGGAAGTAAAGTTTTGATTCTCGGTGCCGCTTATAAAAAGAACATAGATGATATGCGTGAATCTCCTTCATTGAAACTAATAGAAATTTTTATGCAAAGAGGTGCTGAAGTTTCTTACAACGATCCTTTTGTTCCAAAACTTCCTCCTACAAGACATTATAGATTTGATATGGAATCTGTTGATCTCACAGCTGAAAATTTGGGTAAGTTTGATGTTGTGGTGCTAAGTACCGACCACGATATATATGATTATGACTTTATTTATAAGCACTCTAATTTAATAATAGATACCAGAAATGCTTTCAAGCAAAAAGGCTTAATAAATGGTAAAGTTTATAAAGCCTGAGTAAAAATTTTTATCATAATATTTAATCAGATATTTTGTTGAAAATTTATTTTATTTTTAATCGCAACAAGTAAAGTTTTAATAAGAACGGAGAAGACATTCTATATGTTGAATTTTTTGAAAAAAATTTTTGGTGATAAACGAGAGAGAGATCTAAAAGCTCTTTGGCCAATAGTTGAAGAAATAAATCAATATTACCAACAATTCAAAAATCTTACTGATTCTGAACTTCAACAGAAAACCATTGAATTCAAAAACATTATCAATGAAAGAACTGCAGAGCTAAGAGAAAAAATCAATGAAATTAAAACTCGTTTACAGTCAAATGAAGAATTCGATAGAAAAGCAGCCTATGATGAACTTGATGAATTAGAAGAAAAGTTGGATGAAACTTATGAAGAAGTTTTAGACGAGTTATTACCACAAGCTTATGCTGTAGTAAAATCAACTTGTGAAAGACTTGTAGGAAAAAGTTGGACTGTTGCAGGACATAAAATTGTTTGGGATATGATTCCTTATGATGTTCAACTATTGGGTGGAATAGTTTTACATCAGGGAAAAATTGCTGAAATGGCTACAGGTGAAGGAAAAACATTAGTTGCAACTTTACCACTTTATCTAAATGCTTTAACAGGTAGGGGAGTTCATCTTGTCACAGTCAATG